>JAVXLU010000197.1:0-1513 GCA_036646635.1 Romboutsia sp. | reverse complement strand
GAATCAGTTGATAAAAATAGCAATATGTGAAGATGAAAAAGAACAACAAGAGTTATTGAAAGCATATATAGATCAAATATTTGAGGGATTATCTATTAAATATAAGTTGGAATTATTTAATTCGGGAGAAGAATTACTTGAAAGCTATCCAAAAGATATAGATGTACTTTTATTAGATATACAAATGGGTCAAATTAATGGAATAGAAACTGCAAGAAAAATTAGGACTATAGATGACAAAGTAGAAATTATATTTATTACATCATTAATAGAATACGCACTAGAAGGTTATGAGGTAAGGGCTTATAGATATTTAATAAAACCAGTAAAATATGAGAATTTAAAAGAAAATATAATAAACTGCATAAAAGAAGTGGATATAAAAAATAAATATATTATGGTAAAAGAACAAGGCAATCAAATTAAATTAGATATAAATGAAATAACTTATGTAGAAGTGCAGAAAGAAACTATAACTATACATACTTTAAATAAGGTTTATAAAACAAAGGGGACGATGAGTAATATTGAAAAGGAAATAGATTGTAGTAGATTCTTTAGATGTCACAAGAGTTTTTTAGTTAATCTAGAACATATAAAAAGTATAAAACAGTATGTCGTAATACTTGAAAATAGTGAGGAAGTACCTGTTAGTAGGTATAGATTCAAGGAAACAAAAGATAAATTTTTTGATTTAATAGAGGCGAAATTATGTTAGTAAGTACCTATATTTTAGCTGTTTTAAACATGGCAATATTTATAGTTTCATTTTTTATGCTAATGAATAAAAAAGGTTATGTATATCAATATAAATTAGAGAGTAGATATATACTTACAAGTATATTCTTAATTTTTACAATTATAATGGGGTTAGGGTTTGGAACAACGTCTCTACAGGAGATACTACGAATGTTTTTAACTATATATTTAATTTGTAAGATTTTTTATAAAATTAATATAAGAAAATCTATTATTAGCGCAGTAATATATAGTTTAGTTTATATTTTAGTAGGATGTAGTATTTATTGGTTAATACAAATTTCAAGGATAAAAATAGATTACTTAATTGAAATAACTCTTATAAGTATTGCTATTATTTTTATGTCTAGCATCTATTTTTATAATAGATTAGAGAATATCTATAAAAATAAGAAATATTATTTATACATTGCATTAACCACTATAATTAATTTATTAATAATATTATTTATAAATAAGTCAAATACAGATATAGGTAATTTATATGAGACACTAGCTAAAAATAATATTGAATTTGCTAATGCTTCAGCGGTACTTATATTTTCAGAGACTATTAAAGAAACATTTCCTTATCTTTTATCTATAATAAATATATTATTAATATCTATATTTATAAACTCTATAAAATCAGAAAAAGAAAAAGCTAAAGCAGAGTTTGTAAATGAAAAATTAGATATGCAGCATAAATACTATTTAGTAGTAAAAGAATCACAAGAAAAAATGAGACAAGTATACCATGATATGAACAATCATA
>JAVXLU010000196.1:0-1648 GCA_036646635.1 Romboutsia sp. | reverse complement strand
GAAGATATGATGTTGGAGATAAACTTGGCTTTTTACAAGCAACAGTTGAGTTTGCCATGAAGAGAGAAGAACTTAGGGAGCCATTTATAACATATTTAAATTCAAAACCTTGGGAAAATAAATAAAATATTTATAGATTTTTGTTATATATAATAAGCAAGAGACTCATAAGATAGTACATATCTTATGAGTCTCTTATTTTTATAGAAAATATTTATTATCTGTTATACCAATGTATTTTATGATAATTTGCTACAGCTAATATAACGAACATAGATAATGCGACTTTTGGAGCATTATAAAAATTATCTATTAGGTTCATAAATTGTAAAGATATAAAACCACAAGTTATTCCAATTAAAATGCCATTAATATTATTATCAGTATGAAGTCTAATTAATTTTAATAATGTAAAAATAGTAATTGAAATAAAGAGTATAAAAGATATAGTGCCTAAAATACCAAGCTCAGCTTGTATATTTAAGAATATATTATGAGGATGAAGTGGTAAATATCCTTCTGATATAAATAAATTTTCATTATTAGCTACATATATTGGATAATTAACTTCGAAATTATTATAACCAATACCGAATATAGGATTATCTTTTATCATCATCTTAGCAGATTCCCAAATTTGAAATCTAGATGAATTTTGAGAAGAATCAAAAATCTGTAATATTCTTAATCTACTTTGAGGAATTAAAAATAATGGTATTGGTAGTATAATTGATAAAAGTATAAATCTTTTATCATATAAAGCAGCAATTAAGAAACTTCCTATTAATAATCCAATTAATGCATTTCTAGATTGACAGGATATAATACTAGCTAATAGTAATATTAATAAAAATCCAAAGAATATCTTTGAGGATTTATTTTTTGATTTTATAATAAACATAAGAACTATAAAAAATGATAGCACAGTATAGGCTCCTAAATTGTTAGAGTTTTCTAAGAAAGAGTCAATTCTAACAGTACTATCTAATCTATAGCCAAGAAAAGATAATTTCACTATTTGGAAAACGCTTGTTAATCCACTTAAAACCGCTGTAAATATAAACGCGTTTAAAACCATTGAAATTTGCTTTGTATTTTTAATAGTATAGGATACTAAATAGAATATAAATAAGTATAGTGAAAAACGTATACTATTAGTAAGAGTTAATCTTTTATCTAAGGCTACAAAGATTGATATATACATAGAGAAATTTAAAAGTATTAATGAAAGAAATATTTTATCTTTAAAAATATTCTTAATATTACGGATAACATTAGTACGTTCTTTTTTTATAAATATAAAACCTATAATATTAAGAAATACTAGTGTATATAAAATAATATCAGCACTATAGGGACCATAACTTGGAAGGATTGGGTATAGTATTATAAATGCTATTAGTAATATATAATTTATTTTTTTATATTGTTTCATTAGAAAAATCTCCTTAACAAAATGATTTGTTTTTTATTAGGATACTTTTAAATAAATATGTATCCATTTAATCTAATATTAAAATCTCAATTATAACATATAAACTCAGCCTAAGCTGAGTTTATAATTTTCATTATACGATTGTATATCTATTTTATTTAACGAGGAATTAATCCTATTTTCTTTTGCATTTTTCGGAGTGTTTTATTTGCA
>JAVXLU010000195.1:0-1648 GCA_036646635.1 Romboutsia sp. | reverse complement strand
TGATTTAATTTCATTATTCTGTTGTAAAGCCCAAAATGTTCTTACCCCATAAGTTTTTTCTATTTTGAGATTATTTGACCATTGTAGTATGTCACCATTATTATAATAGTTTACCTTCCCAAAATTCATTACTTCGATATCTCCACCATCTAGCAATAACAGTGCCTCTTCTATATTATTTTCAAATACTACTTTTTGCATTATTCTTCCTTCATGGTTGTGTTTTACAATTGAAATTTTTCCCCTATCTTTAAGGATACGAGATAGTTCTCTAATTATTTCTTCTCGTTCATCTGCATACTCTAATACATTATGGCAAATAACTATATCAAATGTTTTGTCGTCTATATTTTTTAATTTTTCTACTCCACCAACTATTTGTATATAACTATTTTCTTTTTCTCTCATATTTACCATATCTTCGTTTGGTTCAATTGCTAGAACTTCATTTCTTTTAGCCAAATAATTTGATGTAATTCCAAACCCACTACCAAAGTCTAAAACTTTCATTCCCTGTACCCAAGACAATTGCTCCCATACCATTTTATAAAACAAAATACCCCATGGCTTTTTTATATTATCTAAATAAATTCTAAGTTCTTCGCTCATATATCCTATTCCCCCTAAAAACAATTCTACTAACCATTTATTATAATTATAGCAGAACTTGCAGTTTCTCAAGTGTTATGTCATCTTATCAAATCGTATTTGAAAGTTTATTTATTTATCAAATACGATTTGATAACAATACGGAGCTGATACATCTATAAACGTAAATTTAGTAACTATCTAAAATTCAAAAATAAATAATTTTTCAATCGGAGTATTTAACTCCTTTGAAATTCTAACAGCTAATTCAAGTGAAGGATTGTATTTCGCATTTTCTAAACGAGCTATAGTTTCTCTTCTAACATTAACTCTATTGGCTAATTCTTCTTGTGTTAGTTCATTAAATTGACGAAATTTCTTTAAATTACTAATAAACTTTGTCATAATTTTTAGTTCCCTGTATCAAATTTATAAGTTAAAAATGCCCATAAGTTCATTGATATTGCAAAAGTAAGTGATATTATTAATACTTGCAACCTATAAATTATTAGTAAATCTACTGTATATAGCCTAATTAATATACTTGAAGCAATTATTAGCACAAAACCTGTATACATAGCTATAGAACCGGCTCTATTTTTATTATAAATTAAGCGTTCATCTTCATGGTCGCCTAGTTTATTCCACCAGTAAAAAGAAAAATATGCAAACCAGGCGAAAGCTAAAAGTTCTAATGGATCACAGTTTAAATCTTTAAGACCTAAAAACCCAAATAATACAAAAAAAATTGAATACTTACGCAACCCTTTCATGAATAAATCTCCCTTCGTTAATGTGATGTATTTATATCTCTATATTACATATATATCACATTGTTTTTTACATTATGGCTGAGATCTTAAAAAATATATTTAAATAGATACTTTAGACATAAATAGATATAGTGAGTCATAGTATAAAATTTATAAAGCTATTATGATAAATAAAATAGATATTGTATAAAATTAAATAAAAATTATAAATTTAGATACGAATAAAAGTGAATATTTATAAAGGGAGTTGATGAAGTATTATATATGTAATAAGCGATGTACATGGG
>JAVXLU010000194.1:0-1656 GCA_036646635.1 Romboutsia sp. | reverse complement strand
CTCCAAGAATAGAGAAGATAGAAGTAACTAGAAAAGGTAAAGTAAGAAGAGCTAAGTTAACTTACTTAAGAGGTAGAGTAGGTAAAGCTGCTAAGATAAAAGAAGCTAGAACTGCTAGAACTACTAAATAATTAAAATATTAGTATAAATTAAAAGGACTGATTTAATCAGTCCTTTTTTAATATAAAAAATATAAATACAAAATAATGGGTATTAAGATATTATAGATATAACTTTATTTTTTTATAATAGTTTAAAATATAAAAATTATAGAAATAATAGAAGTAATATGCTTTGAATATTAGATAAGCACAAAAAAGGATATTATGGTATAATTAAAAGGTTAAAAATAAAAAGGTCTAAGGAGTTTGCATAAAGGAGTGATAGTTATGGCAAGAGGAGATAAAATGAGAGTCGACTATGATGATTATCTTAGAGACGATAATTTACATATAAACTGGTATCCAGGACACATGAAAAAAACTAGAGAATTAGTTAGGGATAACTTAAAATTAGTTGATGTTGTAGTAGAGCTGTTAGATTCTAGAATACCTTTCAGTAGTAAAAATCCAGATATAGATACACTTGCAGGAAATAAACCTAGAGTTGTTATATTAAATAAATGTGATTTAGCAGATAGAGCTAAATTAGATAAGTGGATAAAATACTATAAAGATCATGGAATTAAAGCTATACCTATGGATACTATGAAAGGTATAGGTTTAAATAAAATAGTTGATGAATGTAAAAATGCAGTTAAAGATAAAATGGATGCACTAGTAGAAAAAGGAAGAAAAGAAAGACCTATAAGAATAATGATAGTTGGAGTTCCTAACGTAGGTAAATCTTCTATTATAAATAAATTAACTGGTAGAAGAAGTACTGCAACAGGTGATAAACCAGGTGTAACTAAAGGTAAACAATGGGTAAGATTGAAAGGTAATTTAGAGTTATTAGATACTCCTGGTATACTTTGGCCTAAATTTGAAGACCAAGAAGTTGCACTTAATTTGGCATTTAGTAGAGCTATAAAAGATGAAATACTAGATGTTGAAACTTTAGCACTAAGACTTATTAACAAATTAATGATAATAGAACCTGAAAAATTAAAAGCTAGATATAGATTAGAAGAATTAGGTGATACCGATATTGAAACTATGGATATGATTGGTCGTAAAAGAGGATTTATAACAGGTAGAAAAGAACTTGATTATACTCGTATTGCATCAACTGTATTAAATGAGTTTAGAGAAGGTAAAATAGGTAAAATTACATTAGAAGTACCAGACGATATTAAATAATAAAAATTATATATAAAAAATGGATGCTGATAAATATAAGTATCCATTTTTTTATATATAATTTTTATTAGTTGAAAAACTATTAGTAAATTATAAATATAAGATACATCAATAACTTTAATTAATAATAATAAAAAATAATTATTTAAATTTATATCTATAAAAGATAAGAAAGGTTACAAATAAGACTATTTATAATCAATAGAGTCCTTAGAAGCATAATATAAAGTAAAAAACTAGGGGATGATGAATAATGAATGGTAAAATAAAATTATTATCTATAATTATTACATGTTTAGTATTATGCTTAATATTTGTAAGTATAAAATTTATGTCAAGTAAAGATGAAATAATT
>JAVXLU010000193.1:0-1718 GCA_036646635.1 Romboutsia sp. | reverse complement strand
GTGTTAGGAATACGGTATTCAACAGATATCACAAGTTTAGAAGTGAATAAAAGAGTCAAGAACAGGTGGGGACAATGTAAAAAAATAGAAATATCTTATTTTTTTAATATTACACTTGACAAAACTATAATTTTATAGTATAATGGAATTGATACCCTTTTTTATGTAAAATATCCCAACGCTATATAAGACGGTTTAAACCATTATAAGCGTATACCTTAACAACTTTACCATACCATCTGTAAAGTGCCTAGAATCGCCTGTTAGAGCGGTTAAAACGTGGGATAGTGAGTTGACACAGTATAGAATTGTTTAGTATCACAAGTTTAAAATAATGATTGACAATAAATTGAATAGATGCTATATTATTAATATACTTAATTCAATATAATAAAATAGAAAGCAAAGGGTGCGGAATATGCGGAGACAAAAATTTTATAATTATTTATGTAAAAAGTATCATCTACCTTATGTTTACATTAAGTTTATAATTAAGCCTATTTGTATTTATGCGTTTAATTATAGCATGAGTAAAGAAGACATGAATAGTATTGAAAATAATGTAAGATGGAATAGAGTCCAAGAAGAATTTGAATTTTTGAATAAGTATAGAAAAGATAGCGTGTTTTATGGGATTGAAAACAAATATAAAAATGAAGAGGAGAAGTAAAAGATGGAACTTTTTAATATAGAATGTAGCTACTGGGAGTATCGCAATATTGAAAGACGATTAAACAAAGAATCAAAAAAACGTAATATGCTATTTGTAGGAGAAACAATAGAGGAAGCTTTTAAATCCTATAGCGAGCGGAGATATATTCATGATTTGAATAAAAATACTCAAATTACAATTGACAATATTTTTTGTAAATAAATAAAAATAGAAAGGCTGCCAAGAGGTGGTCTTTTTTATTGCCAATATAAACTATTCTTGATATCCTACAAGCCGTTTAAAGCCGATTCTAGCGACTTTATTATACATAGTGATAACTTGTTAGGCTAGTAGTATAAAATGACTAGAATCGCCTATTTAAAAATAATTAAAATAGTTGTTGACAATTCAATCTAGATAGATTATACTTATGTCAAGTAGTAAAAGAAACTTCTGGAGTGGCTTAAATAAAATATAAGTCGAAAACAGCTAAGTACTCATAAAATAAAACGAACATACATTCGATAAAATATTTAAAATAAAACTTGACAGTTTTTGAAAAATGTGATAAAATAGACATATAGACAAGGGAGATGTAAAAATCCATAGGGATTATATTCTAACGTTGCCAATCATCTAAGGTGCAAAACTTTAGTTGTGGTAAGTGTGGATATAATTCTATTTTTATGTTCATTTTGAATTGTTTAAACAATTCGAACGATTAAGACAATTTAGCGCAGTAAAGTGTTAAAGTATATCAAATATAAAAATAAAAAAAAATGAATATCCATTAAAGGTAATAGAGGAAAAGAAAAACGTTGGGCGGATATTATAGGTAACAAAGAAAATATTTATTCTGCGGAGGGATATTAATATTGTCTATTGAGATAAATGTTTCTACCATATAAATAAAATAAAGGTTGACAAATTAAATATGATTTAGTACAATAAATTTACAATCAATAAATAATATGGTTGATATTATAAAAAAAATATAAAATTAAAAGGAGAATAGACGAATGGAAATAAGTAGTTTAAATTGTTTAAAAAACATTACAAAGGATAA
>JAVXLU010000192.1:0-1776 GCA_036646635.1 Romboutsia sp. | reverse complement strand
TCTACGTATAGTATCTAGTAGAAATATTTACAAGTTGATAGAAAATTGTATTTTTAAACATATTATGCTAAAATACAATTTATATAATTGCATAACAAAAAAGCCTATATCACAATGTAAACTTTGGACGGTTTCCGTGAATATAGACTTCCCACAAATAGAATGTTAAACGGGAGTTTAACAACTATTAATATTAACTTTTATATGTAAATATTAACTAGATTATATAATAATATTATTACTCAAGTCAATATTTAATATACTTAATAACTTAAACTTAATTAGTTATGTAATAAGTTATTGTATTAATAGTTTATTAAATTCCAATCTATTTGTCAATTTGCAATAATTTACAATAGACGGGAGATAATACGGTGCAAAAGACTAAAACGGCTAGAGCAATTAGCTTTGATACTAATAATGAGATTGTACAACAGGTTTGTTATGATATTGAAAAAGAAGAATTATCAGTAACTAAAAAGAAAAGAAATCTAAGCCCAAATCAAAAACAATTGCTTAAAGATAAATCAAAATTAAATAAATATAGTGAAAAACTGGGAGGCTTTGTGCATATGCTTTGTGTCAAGAATGAATTACTTTTTAATAATATAGAAATAGATAGAGCAAATATAGCTAGACTTATTTATCTATCAACGTTTATTGACTATAACAATAGACAAGAAAATCTATTAATTAAACACGGTAAAGGCTATAAAATAGAGCCTATGTCACGTACTGACATTAAGAAAGTACTAAAGCTATCAGATACAGCATTTAAAGCATTTCTAAGTGATTTGAAAGCGAATAATTTATTGTTTGAAAGTAACGGAAAATATTATATATCACAAGATTATTTTTCAAGAGGCAAAAGTAATTTTAAAGATAAAGAATATACTAGAATTTATATTGATACAACTAGATTTCTATACGAAAACTGTACAAGTAGACAACATAAACAATTGAGTTATATATTTCAATTAGTACCATTTATGCACTATGAGTTAAATATATTATGTGATAATCCACTAGAGCCAGATGTATATAAATTAAAAAAATTAAACTTAACTAATATATGTGAGATGCTTGGATTAAGCACTGCAAGACCCAACTTAGTTAAATTTAAAAACGATATAATCAAGTTTTATATAACTATAGACGGAGAAAAATATTATTTCTTTACTTATGTTTTATTAAATACGATAAATAATGTTGGTATAAGAGATTACTTTGTAGTTAACCCAAAAATCGTTTGGGGTGGTAAAGATACAGACGTAGTAAAAGATACTATACAAGCGTGTTTTTTCAAGTAAAAAAAGACTTATATTTTAATAATATAAGTCTTTTTTTATGCTCAAAATGTAAAAATGTTATATTTCTGCGACCCAAATCTTAAAAAATGTTATATTTCTGCGACCTAACCAAAACACTAAAAAACGGCTATATTCCAACATTTATTAAGCTTTGTTTTGTTTTAGCTCTTATATAATTATATAAACTCTATTTTTTGCACTTTTAAGTGCGATATATCAAAGCCTTTTAAAAGCTTTTTGCTTTGTCTAATTTATGTTATCAACTAATGAACTTTATAGCGTAGAACTCACGCTAAAAGATACTGCACTTGTATCACTAAGTTATTTTATTCGCTACACGCTCAAATCAAGTGTATAGTCTTAATGTTATGTGCATACGCATAGCTTTTAATAGTGAAGTGTGTACTTTGATTTTTGTTACTCTATAGAAAAAAAGTAGCGTATTAGTTTATCAATAGTTAATTAA
>JAVXLU010000191.1:0-1820 GCA_036646635.1 Romboutsia sp. | reverse complement strand
GATGCAAAATAAATGTAAATTAGTATTAAAATAAACTTATATATAAAATCGTATTTATCTAAAAACTGAGTATTAATAAAAGGTAGAATAGCTAAGGCAAATAAATATCCACCTTTTGTATGAGTTTCTTTTACCATAAATCCTCATAAGGTGCTAAATAATAATGTCTTATTTATAAAAGTGATAATAAATATTATTCCATTATATAGCAAAAATTAGATTTTTTCAAAATTTAATTTAAAATACTCTTGTAATTATTCAGAGCTTTATCCCAATTAACGATGTTAAAATAATTTTCAATGTAATAAGTTCGCTTAATTGTATAATGAAATTGAACCAATAAAAAAATATAAAAAAATCCATAGTATTCTTATCCTATGTTATTATTTAATCACGACAAAAAAATAAAACATATAAAGGATATAGATACTATGGATGATAACAATAATAACATAAATACAAGAAAAAACAAACACTTAAACTTCAAAGAACGTACATTTATAGAAATAAGGCTAAATGACGGATTTTCACCGTACAAAATCGCAAAACAATTAGGTAGACCGATAAATACCATCTTAAATGAAATTAGAAGAGGTACAACGAGTCAAATTAAACATAATAAACATGTAGAACTATATTTTGCAGATACTGGCGAAGCTATATATAAAAAGAATCGCAAAAACTCATGTCGTTCATTTAAAAGGCTTGAATGCAGTAAATTCATCAGCTACGCTGTAGACAGAATTAAAAATGATTCTTTATCTCCTGATGCTTGCTTTGGCGAAGCCTTAAGAGAAAACACCTTTGAACGTTCTGAAATGGTATGTACAAAAACATTATATAATTATATAGACTTAGGACTACTTGATGTTAAAAATATTGATTTACCATATAAGTTACGTAGAAATATAAAGCCATCTAGAGTAAGAAAAAATAAGAAGATATTAGGTTCAAGCATTAGTGAGAGACCTTCTGAAATTGAATCTAGAGATGAATTTGGTCATTGGGAGATAGATACCGTAATAGGTGAAAAATCTAGTGATGATAATGTACTTTTAACTATAGTTGAGCGTAAAACTAGAAATGCTATAGTACGTAAAATAGAGTCTAAAACAGCGGATGCTGTTACAAATGAGCTAGTTAAAATACGTGACTTCTTCGGTGATAAATTTAGTGAAGTTTTTAAGACTATAACTGGTGATAATGGATCTGAGTTTGCAGAATTAAATAATATTGAAGAGTTGTGTAGCACTCGGGTGTACTTTACTCATCCTTACTCTTCATTTGAAAAAGGTACTAATGAACGTCATAATGGACTTATAAGAAGATTCATTCCAAAAGGTAAGAGAATCTCTAATTATGATATAAATGACATAGGATTTGTAGAAGAATGGATGAATACATTACCAAGAAAAATACTAGGCTACAACACTCCTGAAAAACTATTTGAGGAGCATTTAGATGCTATATATGCAACCTAGTAATTTGGTTATATTTTATATTAGAAAAAATACTTCAATTTGATATTGCAATTAAGGGTTTTAATTTATTATATATATCTACAGTTTTGACATCTTTATCCATACCTTTATAAATATTATCTATTGAACTTTTTTGAGATTTTGACATATCCTTATACTCTTTAGGAAGTCCAAATTCAACATGAGTAGGTATTACCATGTTATAAACATCTATATCTTCACCTAATTCTTCTTTATGCTTAGATATAGTTTCTGAGTATTTTTGAGTTCCAGTCTGATTTCCATTAAATATCTCAAAAGCCTTATCTCCTAATGTAATTATAGAACCAGATTGCTCAG
>JAVXLU010000190.1:0-1879 GCA_036646635.1 Romboutsia sp. | reverse complement strand
AAAGCTGATACCGTCTAAAGACGGTGGTTTTAAACCCCGCTCATGGAAAATAAAAGAAAGACAAAAAGAAGGTATAAAAATTGCACTTAACAAAGGCGTAAAATTTGGCAGAAAGAAAATAGAAGTAGGTAATAATTTTGAACTTACCTATAATGATTGGAAGAATGGAAAAATTACAGCTGTTAAAGCAATGGAGCTTCTTAATCTAAAAAGTAATACATTTTACAGAAGAGTAAAAGAGTATGAATCTATTAATTAAAATAAAACCGGAATCTTATGGACGATTTAGTTCCATTGCTACACATACCCCATAAAAAGGTAATGAGGTCTATTGAGAAATTAATATAAGATTAATCAAAATATATTGACATATAAAAAGAAGTTATATAAAACAATATTAGCTCTTAGTATATGTGTAGTGGGCAACTATTATAGTTGTGATGCGGGATTGCAATAACTAAGAGCTTTTAATAATATAGTTAATTAAAATAAAAGGACAACTAAAATTTATGGGCAAGAGAGTAATTAAAAAGTAAGATGCATAAACTATTTTAAATAGGGTGTATCTTACTTTTTTAGATATAAAAGATGAGTTTACAATGTATTCAGGAATAAATAAAATAGGATATGCTAAAATATACTTTAAAGATGATCGTGGAGAATATATTTTATTTTAAGAGAATATATTAAGTAGGTAGTGACTATAATATATAATGACATTTTGAATAAAGACTTAGTGGAGAAGGTGTTATTTCGTGTTCACATATACGAAATAACACCTTTTTTCATTTAGAAATGTTATAATATATTCATAGTAAAAGTAATATATTAAAGAAGGAGCGTGAGTATATTTGATTAAAAAACACGATTTCGACTCCGCTTGGAAGTCGATTTTAGAAGCTTTTGAAATAGAGATAGTAGAATTATTATTTCCTGAGATATTCAATGAAATAGAATGGGAACATGGAGCAGAGTCGCTAGATCTAGAACTTAAAGAAATACAAAAAGATATATTTGATAAAGATAGTGCTGAAAAGGTAATATCAGATAAGATAATAAAGGTTAGATTGAAAAATGATGAAAGTAAATTATTATTTATTCATGTAGAAGTGCAAAGCTATAGCAGTTCCAAAGAAGTATTTGGAGAAAGAATGTTTAGATATTTCTATAGAATATGGGATAGATTTAGATATAAATGTGAAGATAAGTCAGAGATAATAGCAGCTGCAATATATACGTATAAAGGTAGCCGAGGAAAGGATACTAGTTATGTATATAAAATACCTGAAATGGATAAAGATATATTAGTGTATAATTTTAAAACTATAGATGTTGAGGCGATAGAGCTTGAGAGAATAAGTGAAGATAATCCATTGAGGTTAGTATTTAAAATGGCAAAGAGTTTGTTAGAGATAAAACCAAGTGATAAGAATATATATGAAGCGAAGATAAAGTTAGCTGAAGAGCTGGCATATTACGATAAAGTTAAAAATAATGAACAAATAAAAGCATTGGTAGATTTTTTAGAATACTTATTTTTAATACAAGATGAAGAGTTAGAGAATAAATATGAGAAATATAAAAGAGAAAAGGGTGGGGTGTTAAAAATGACAATAGAGGAAATAAGAAAGCTACATTATAAGCAAGAGGGTAAAGAAGAAGGGAAAAAAGAAGAAAAAATAGAAATAGCTAAAAATCTATTGGCAGCAGGCGTAAGTAATGAAACTATATCTATATCTACAGGTTTAAGTGTAGAAGAAATAGAAAAATTAAAATTAAAATTAAAATAGATTTTAAATAGAGCTTCAGGAAACTGAAGCTCTATTTTTGTTCGCCCAGCATGTTTGCTGTGCCAGCAGGCTGAAAGAAGCCTGCGTCG
>JAVXLU010000189.1:0-2013 GCA_036646635.1 Romboutsia sp. | reverse complement strand
GCTTTTTATGATATAATATATTGATGACAATTGTCATCAATATAATTTGAGGGGTGATTATCATAGATAAAGTTAATTATATATTACAACTTCAAGATGAAGGAAAAACAAGACATGAGATAAAATATATTTTAGGATATAAACATTTAGATAGTATGACTAAGTACATGAGAAAAAGAGGGTATAAAGTTGAAAGTGATAGATATATTTTAAGTGATGACAATTGTCATCATGGTGAAAGTATTGAAATAAAGCCAATTTTATTTAATGATGATAAAGGTATGACAACTAATAATACTTTAAATATAAAGCAAGATATGATAGAGATTATAGAGCATAAACATGAAATTTTCGATATGCTTGAATGGTTTAAAAATCGTGATGACAAAGGTATGACAAAAGTCATTGAGATTATAAATGAAGGCATTAAGATAGATTTACCAGAAAGTGAAACAACTAGAACTACAATAAGAATAAATAAAGTTATATGGGATGAATTTGATAAGTTTTGTAATGAAAATAAAGAGTTTAATAAACAAGACTTGATGGCTCAGGCATTAAAGGATTTTATGATAAATAGCAAGAGATAGATTTGATTTAAAATAAAGTTGAGTTATAGAAGGGGTTTACTATGATTAGAATTGCTAATTTAGAAAAAGATAAAGATGGAAAGATGCTAGTGAATGTAGTTGATAAACATTTAGATGAAAAAGATTTAGATAAACTATATGATTCATTAGAGATTGTATCGGAGTATAACGGAATAAAAAATATATATACTATGACTATTGAAAATGGACAACAATTACACAAATGCTTGAAAAGAGTCAAACAAGATAGAAATATTAAATTAGATGAAAATAAAAATAAAAAAGAAGTGATGGAAGCTAATAGAACCATATTTAACTATTGTTCATCTATAGGATATTGATATAATAGAAAAATCATTATCTAAAATAAGCAAAGAAAAATTAGAACAATTTAGAAAAACTTGTAATGAGCAATACGATACCGAATTAGAGTATAGATTTTTTGTTATTCTAAGAAATTTTGTAGTACATTATGATTTACCATTTACGTCATATGAAAAAACATTACACGGAAGTAACATTATATGTGATAAACAACACTTGTTAAAATTTAAAAGTTGGAAATATGTTAAGAAAGATATAGAGCAAATGGAAAATAATATAGAAATAATGCCTTTGATTAATAAAATGAATATAAGTTTAACTATATTATTACTTGATTATCTATATTATATTTCGGAGAATGTAATAAAAGTGTATGAGGAAGCAGGTAAATTTGTGACTAAATACAATTTAAATAACCCATGTATAGTAAAATATTCTTCTATAGAAGAATATAGAAAAGGTAACATTGAAATATCTCCAATAGATTTCAGAGCCTTAGAATCAGTATTTAATGAAGTCAGGAATCATCCCCATATAAATGTAGAACTAAATAAGCCTTAGGGATAGAGAAAGACTGTAATATAATTTTATATTGCAGTCTTTTTAATTCGACAAACTTTGATAAATAAATTAAAATAGTTTATATATAAATATAAAAAATAATATAATTAGCTAGCGATTAATATATTGAAATTACTTGAATATAAAGTGATTTTTTAATTTTAAAAGTCAAGTTTGAGCCGACAAACTTGACCTTTTTAGTTTTAAATTATAATATAGAAATACCTTAACAAAACTTTAGATTGAAAATAAAAGCATAATTAGCTATATTTAAATAAAATGATAATAAGTAAAATAACAAATTTGATAAAATATATATAAACATAGGAAGTGATAATATGGAAAGACTTAGACCTCTCAATGACTTCATATTTAAAAAGTTATTCGGGGAACCAGAGAGCAAAGAAAACTTAAGAGCATTTCTTAATGCACTTTTATACAACAATATAGGAAATATCAGAGAGATTGAAATTATAAAAGACAAAGAGCTTACAACAGATGAAATAATCAATAAAACAGGAATAATAGATGTATTAGC
>JAVXLU010000188.1:0-2045 GCA_036646635.1 Romboutsia sp. | reverse complement strand
CACTGAATTCATTTACCAATTCGTTACTTATATCATTTATACTACAATTAAATTTCCTCATAATAATACCCCTTTACATATTTTATATATTATTATCTCTGTATTAATATTATAGCAAAAAAAGAAATATAAAAAGTGGATATCCTCAAATAATAAAATTTTTAAGACATCCACTTTTAAATACTATAGTAATTTATCTAAATATACCTTTTTTACCTTCAAAAAAGTCATTTACCATATCTTCATGTTGCTTTACGAATAATTTTGGTATTTCTTCTTTTGAGAAAAACTTCAAATCAAAAGTTTCGCAATTATCAATATGTAACTCTCCACCACAGATGTTGCCTTTAAATAAATGGCAGATACTCTGAGCTTTGTCTCCATTTGAGTATTCTGTAAAATATTTAGAATAAACTCCTAGTAAATAATCTATATTTACTTCAAGACCAGTTTCCTCCTTAAGCTCTCTTATAGCAGCATCCTCAGCTGACTCTCCAATTTCAATACAACCTCCTGGTAAACCCCAAATTTCTTCATTTTTACTTCTTTTTTGTAATAATAACTCTCCACTTTCATTAGTAATACATATACCTGCAAAGTTTAAAATTATCATATCATGCCCAACTTTACTTCTTATCCAATTTATATAATCACTCATAAATCAATTCCCCTTATATATAAATTTAGAGGGCAACTATAATCACCCTCTATCAATAAAAAATCCATATGCATATAAGAATTCCTACAATTAATGAACTCAATACATCTAATGAAATATATCTTTTTGGCAATTTTGTTCTTAAAATGCAAGTAGTCGTAAACATAACTCCTAAAATACTTTGTATAATGTAATTTAAATTCCCTATTTTTATAGAAAGTATTGTTAAAACTACTGCTAGTATAAATACTACATAATCAATATATATAATAAGTCATCACCCCTATGATATAACACTTTTATATATATTATTAAAAATCTATAATTTAGTAACCTTTTTAGCTCATCTTCATAATTTTAAGTGCAACTAATATATAGCTTTACCTGTTATATGATCTATTTTTATTTTTACAACATTTGTAATATCCTTAGCTTTAGATATATATACCTTACCTTCTTCTAAAAACTTTGGAGAATACTTTTCTATAAGTTTTAATAGTGCTACTTCCTTTTCTTCCTCATAAACTTCTTTAGCTGTTCCAAATATTACAACACTTTCATATTTAGTACTAAACTTACTCGGTAAAACTTCAGTATCTCCTACTACACTAAATGATACCTTTTCATGATTTTTTATATTTTCAATTTTATGTCCATCTCTAGCGCTATGAAAATATATACTTTTATCATAGTACACATAACTAATTGGTAGACTATATGGATATCCATCACCACTTATAGTAGCCAATGTTCCGTATTCTCCTTTGTTTAATATGATTTCTATATTACTTATATCAATCTCTCTTTTTTGCCTTCTCATTTGTTTAAACATAATTTATCTCCTTTTAATATAAAATTTATTTTCCTTAAGAATGATTTTCTATTCTTTCTATCATTATAGCTAATATAACATATCTGGAAATGATTTTCTAAAATAACTTATTTTGATAATTTCAGTAATTAAAATAAAGGATAGATAAACTACCCTTTACTTTAGAAATAACTTTAATTTACTTATTTTTATTTATATATTCTAATTCTTCCTTATCCTCTATCCATATTTCGGTATAACCACACTTAGTGCAAATATAGTAATAAGGATTTAAATATTTTGGAATACCACCTTTTTGCATTTGAAGCTGTAAAGATTTTACTTTTTTTATCTTTCTAGAATTGCATTTAGTACAAATATTAGTATCTTTCATATATTTTCCCCACCTATAATTTTAATTATATTCTATACAATTATACAACCATAAGCTATTTTCCTCTTTAGCGTACTAGTTTAGTTTTATATATTTATATTATCATAAATTTGGGCATAAAAAAAACCCCCTAAGGGATTTTTCCGAATCAATCTATATATTATAATATAGTTATGTTTTCT
>JAVXLU010000187.1:0-2063 GCA_036646635.1 Romboutsia sp. | reverse complement strand
AACTTATCTCAAACTTCAGTATCATTTTCTACTTCCAAAATATGTATTGAACAAAATTATCCACAGTTTTCAAATCTATAATATCGTATAAAGCAAAAAATTCTTTGGTATTCTTTATTAGGAATGGCTTTTTGATATATTCACCATTACAAATTGGCCATAGTGATTTTCCTTTGCTATGTCTATTCCTAAAATTAAAGTGTTTGGAACCATTATTATATTATTCATTTAAGTCGATCCTCCTGATATAAATATTTTGTTATCTTGCAAGTGATACAATATATTTATATCAGTTTTTTTTATTTACTTCAAAGTCTAAAACTCTTTATTACAGGAATACATTAAAAAAGGTAGCTTCTTACTTCGTTTGCTACCTTTACTTTAAAACTATTTGTTAAAATATATTTAAATATTTTATGTCTAACTATAATATTTAGTTCACCTTATTATAAGTTTATTTTCTCGAACTGCTTTCCAGCTTCTTTTACTTCGAATGCTACTATGAAATATGATATACTGTAAATTATTGCCATAATACTCATTATCACTAAAGCACTTCCATTAATTGTGAATGGTTGAATAGCATAAGTAATTAATGATACTATGAAATAAAAGTTCCATACATTTTCTACTTTTTTCATAAATCCTATTAAATATATCTTTTCATATTCTAAATAAATTCCTTTTAAAACACAGTAAACTATAACTAATCTTGCTGCTTCTATAATAAAACTTATAACTATAACTTCAATGTTACTATTACCAATAATATAACTTGAATCTATACTTGTAAATGCATCTAATAGCCATCTAACTAATGTTACTGCTATCATTACTTTTGATAGTATTGCTCCTCTATAAAAATATTTACTATCTCCCGCTACCTCTTCAGATAACCCCTTTAGACCGCTATAAATAATTATAAAACTTATAAAAGATGGTATAATACTAAAATTAAATTCATTGAAAGTTAAGTTAACATTAATAATTAACAATAATAGTCCCCAAAATATCTTTTTATAATTTTCATTCATATTACTTAACCTCCAATCTATTTTTCATTTCTTTTATAAACATAGGATTAGTTATACCCTTAATAGACTCTATTCCTGCATTTAAATTAACTGTAATATAATCTATAGTTCCCTCTGGATCAGAACACTTAAGTTTTAAATCCATATTATATTGATCTACCTTAAAATCATCTCTAGTTAAGCCATCTTTAATTTTATAGCTTATTTCTATAGGATAACCTCTATTTACAGTTATAGGTAAATCTATATTTTCTAATTTTTCAGTTCCTATAAAAACTTCAAAGAACCTATTTATATCATTTAAATGCTCACTTTCAATATCTGTTATTTCTAAATTATCTTTTGTATTATAAAACTCTTTACCTTCCCCAGCACTGCTACCAGACATTCCATTTTGACTTAGTATTTTATATTTTTTATCATACACAAAAGCTTTAGATACAATTATTTCACCTATGTTTACCTCTTTTCTTTTTCCCGAACTGGTTTCATAAATCATCTTTGTAATTAGAACATTACCATTTTCATCAAAATTACTTATACTAATATCACTAAGAACAATATCTAATTCATTAAATGACACATTATTTTTGCTATAAATCCGATTGTGTATAGTATTAATTGTTGTATCTCCTATTTCAGGAAATTCTACTTTTTGTATAGGATCTTTAGAATGTATATTTTCTAAATACTTAATATTTACTGATCCATACTCATCTGTGTCAGAATCTTGTATTAAAAATAATGGTTCCTCAATTTTACTTCCCACAAATATAGCAATGTTATAAACCCAAACTCCACATATAATTAATATTATTGGTATTAGTATTTTTTTATTTATTCTCACTTGTAATCTCCCCCTCATACATTAGCACTATTTATATACACATTAGATACTAGTTATTATATTAAACTAACTCGTATCTTAAACTATTTCTAATACACTATTCTTTAATATTTGAATTTGCCCTAATGATCTTTCTTTTCCATTATTCCCAACTCTAGTCATTATATATATTTCATAAATAT
>JAVXLU010000186.1:0-2100 GCA_036646635.1 Romboutsia sp. | reverse complement strand
TAAGAGCAGAAATGAATGTACCACCATCAAAGAAAGCTAAGGTTATAATAGTTCCTACATCTGATAAGAAAGAAGCAATTGAAGCAGGTAAAAATTACTTTGTAACATTAGCATCTGCATCAGTTGTTGAAATAGTTGATGATGAAACTAACATACCTGAAGATGCAGTAAGTGTAGTTATAGAGGGTGTTAAGATATTTATACCACTTGATGAATTAGTTGATTTTGCTAAAGAAATTGAAAGATTAAGTAAAGAAAAAGCTAAATTAGAAGGTGAAATCAAGAGGGTTAATGGAAAACTTTCTAACCAAGGATTCTTAGCTAAAGCTCCTGAGAGTTTAGTTAAAGAAGAAGAAGCTAAAAAAGAAAAGTTTGAAGATATGATTAAGTCAGTAGTGGATAGACTTGAGAACTTACAAGCTAAAATGAATTAATAAGGATAAAAGGGCTATATCAAAATAAAATAGAACCTATATAGTGGACAAACATAAAAGAGTTGCTAAGGAGCTATTAAAAGCTGATTTCTATATTGAATAGGAGTCAGCTTTTTTTAATCCCACTGATAGCTATAGTTATTGTAGTAATTAATATAATCATCTATAATAACCTTTAACCTATCTAATATGTTACAATTTCTATAATTAATTTTATCTTTAGTATGTCAAAAAAATTATTTATGCAGAGTACTATACCGGTATTTACCTTTTCTAGATATATATCTACCAATATTATGATTTTTGATTAATTTATGAAATATTGGACTTGTATAATTTAAATGATTTTAAGCTCCTTAAATTATAAATAGTTTTAGTAACAAGTTCTATTAATAAGCTATTAGATAGATAATAGGATAGTTATTTCATTAGTCGAAGAATCCTTTACAGTTGATAGATATATCATTTTGTTATTGCTGTAAGGCATATATGTTAATAATACCTTTCCTGGAATAGATTGATTAAACTTTATATTTGCTATATTTGGAACAATACTATGTTCTTGAGTTACTTTACCTATAGGCTTATACGGATTAGTCTTATGTATAGGACAAATGATATTGTGCTTTATCATTATTATTTGAAATTTGTTACTATTCATATTTGTATTGAATTCATTTTCTAATGTCATTTTTATTATTCTAGAACCTTTCCTATACCCGCGGTGGCTAGATGATTTTAGAATAATACACCTTATACAAGTAAACACTCTTTTTCTGGTGACCACTGTATAGGGTCTATTTTAAATAGATTTTAACTCTTTTATTATGTAAATAAATACATAATAAAAGAATTAAAATCTATTAGCAGAAAAAGTTTTAAAAATTTTAGAGGTTTTTATATCAGAACTGTAACTAAAAATATATTGAAATAGACGTATATCATAGCTTATACTACAAAAGTCGACAAGTTTTTTGGAAAAAACCATAATATAAAATTTAAAAATGGAGGTTAATATATATGATAAAAGGTATTATACCAATAGTTCTATGTTCAATAATGTTATTTACAGGGTGTTCAAATAATACAATTAAGGATAATAATGTAGAAGATACAAAGCTTACATATTCTAACTTAATGGATAAAAAAACTCAAAATGAAATTAAAGAAATACTAATAGATAATGATATACATGAAAAACAAGCACAGTATTTTATAAATATTGTAAAAGAGTATAATGATAAATCAAATATTAAAAAGTTGCAAACCTCAAAACAAGGATTTACGTCTATAAGTACTCAACAAGTACTGTATGATGAAGTTTATTTAGATGAGAAATGGGATTATAATAAAGTGAAATATATGGATTTTAACTGTAGATTAACATCATTTGTGATATTTAAAAATCATATTAAATCAGAAGCGAAATTTAAAGGTGATGATTCTAATTTAATGTTTGATATAGATGCAATAGATAATAATCCTATAAGTAAATTTAATAAAGAAGATGTTGATAAATTCATTAATTTATACGCATCTATTCCAGTAGAAAAGTCACAAGATGTAAGTAAACATGCACAATCTATAATAAATGAATGGGAAAAAAGAAAGATATCATTTGTAGATAATAAAAAAATTTCGATGATAAATGTATTTTTACATTCAC
>JAVXLU010000185.1:0-2115 GCA_036646635.1 Romboutsia sp. | reverse complement strand
TTATCCTTTGTAATGTTTTTTAAACAATTTAAACTACTTATTTCCATTCGTCTATGCTCCTTTTAATTTTATATTTTTTATAATATCAATCATATTATTTATTGATTATAAATTTATTATACTAAACCATATTTAATTTGTCAACCTTTATTTATAATTATATTATGTTTATATGGTAGAAACATTTATTTTAATAATTAATGTTAATATCCCTCCACAGAATAAATATTTTCTTTATTACCTATACTATTCGCCCCACGTTTTTTCTTTTCCCATATTACCTTTAGTGGATATTCAATTTTTTATTTTTATATTTAATACACCTTAACACTTTACTGGGCTAAATTGTCTTAATTATCCGAATTATTCAAACAATTAAAATTAGATATAAAAATAGAATTATATCCACAATTGTCACAACTAAAGTTTTGCACCTTAGATGATTGGCAACGTTAGAATATAATCCCTATGGATTTTTACATCTCCCTTGTCTATATGTCTATTTTATCACATTTTTCAAAAACTGTCAAGTTTTATTTTAAATATTTTATCGAATGTATGTTCGTTTTATTTTATGAGTACTTAGCTGTTTTCGACTTATATTTTATTTAAGCCACTCCAGAAGTTTCTTTTACTACTTGACATAAGTATAATCTATCTAGATTGAATTGTCAACAACTATTTTAATTATTTTTAAATAGGCGATTCTAGTCATTTTATACTACTAGCCTAACAAGTTATCACTATGTATAATAAAGTCGCTAGAATCGGCTTTAAACGGCTTGTAGGATATCAAGAATAGTTTATATTGGCAATAAAAAAGACCACCTCTTGGCAGCCTTTCTATTTTTATTTATTTACAAAAAATATTGTCAATTGTAATTTGAGTATTTTTATTCAAATCATGAATATATCTCCGCTCGCTATAGGATTTAAAAGCTTCCTCTATTGTTTCTCCTACAAATAGCATATTACGTTTTTTTGATTCTTTGTTTAATCGTCTTTCAATATTGCGATACTCCCAGTAGCTACATTCTATATTAAAAAGTTCCATCTTTTACTTCTCCTCTTCATTTTTATATTTGTTTTCAATCCCATAAAACACGCTATCTTTTCTATACTTATTCAAAAATTCAAATTCTTCTTGGACTCTATTCCATCTTACATTATTTTCAATACTATTCATGTCTTCTTTACTCATGCTATAATTAAACGCATAAATACAAATAGGCTTAATTATAAACTTAATGTAAACATAAGGTAGATGATACTTTTTACATAAATAATTATAAAATTTTTGTCTCCGCATATTCCGCACCCTTTGCTTTCTATTTTATTATATTGAATTAAGTATATTAATAATATAGCATCTATTCAATTTATTGTCAATCATTATTTTAAACTTGTGATACTAAACAATTCTATACTGTGTCAACTCACTATCCCACGTTTTAACCGCTCTAACAGGCGATTCTAGGCACTTTACAGATGGTATGGTAAAGTTGTTAAGGTATACGCTTATAATGGTTTAAACCGTCTTATATAGCGTTGGGATATTTTACATAAAAAAGGGTATCAATTCCATTATACTATAAAATTATAGTTTTGTCAAGTATAATATTAAAAAAAAATAAGATATTTCTATCTTATTTTTTATTGGCTATTTTAGATTTCTGCTTTTTCAAATTTTCCTCCGCAGCCTTTATGATGATAATCTTGATAATTTCTAGTAAACTTGCTTTCTCTTTGCTTATAGATAATTTTACCACATTTTTTACACTTAAAAGAATATTTATAAATAGTAACATCAAGGTTTATTCCTAAACTATCAGCAGATGTACATCTTGTAATATCATAACAGCCGTAACAGTCTGTAACTAATTTCCCTAATCTAGTCCATTCTTTACCATGATTCATACAGCCTTTGCAAGTATGTAGTAATTCATGCATTATAGTTTGTTTGCAACTTTTATCTTTTATATCATCGGCTAATAGTCTTTCTGAAATATTGATACTATAGATTCCTCCATTTTTTTTACATTGTCCCCACCTGTTCTTGGCTCTTTTATTCACTTCTAAACTTGTGATATCTGTTGAATACCGTATTCCTAACAC
>JAVXLU010000184.1:0-2167 GCA_036646635.1 Romboutsia sp. | reverse complement strand
TTTGAAGATAAAGAATACAAATTAGAATATAAGGAAGAAAATAATAGGACTTATGCTTCTATATCTATAAATCAAGAACTTAATAATAGAGAAACTTTATTAATTAAAAATGAAATAAATAGTGATATATATCAAGTTGATATTGATTTAGATGATAATGGAAAACGTGTTATTGAAATACACTTTAAAAGTCCATTCGAGTTAATAAAATATGATTAGACTAGTTCTAGTCATATTTTATTTTCAATTCAAATAAACTTTGATAGGAGGTTCACATAATGAAAAAAGATTCAAAAATAAATTTTTATTTTGAAGAAAACGGTGAAGACTTACAAAAGATAATAGATGAACTATTACTAAAAATATATATTGCTAAGCAGAGGGTTTGCATAAATGAATAATTTAATATACAATTGCTTTATATTGTATATAAGCATTTGCTAGTAATAAAGGAGGATATAAATGGAATTACTTGCAGATGTACTAGAAAAAACCAAAAAGGTTATTTATAAAGTTGCAATATATATAAGAATATCTAGAGAAGATGAAAAAGACGGAGAAAGTGAAAGTGTAACAAATCAAAAATCTTTACTTGTAAAATATGTTAAAGAACACGGTTATAAAATATATGATATATATGTAGATGATGGATATACGGGAACTAATTTTAATAGACCAGCATTTAATAAAATGATTAAGGATATTGAAGCAGGGTTTGTTAATATGGTTATTACCAAAGATTTATCAAGACTTGGTCGTGATTATATTACCACAGGTGAATATGTTGAAAAATGGTTTCCAAAACATCGTGTTAGATATGTATCATTATTAGATGGAGTAGATACATTTTTAGATAGTTCTAATAATGAAATCGCACCATTTAAAGCAATAATAAATGATATGTATTCAAGAGATAACTCAAAGAAAATAAAATCAGCTCTAAAATCATTACAAGAAGAAGGTAAATGGGTTGGAGGTTGTCCACCTTTTGGTTATAAAGTTAATCCAGAAAACAAAAATCATTTGATTGTAAATGAAGAAGAAGCGGTTATTGTAAAAAAAATATTTGAACTAGCTTTAACGGGTATTACTAGAAATCAAATAATTAATATATTGTTTAATGAGAAAGTTCCAACACCAACTATGGTAAGAAGTGTTAATAGAACATTTAAATATGCAGATATTGGATATTGGAATGCTACCACGATTAAATCAATTTTAACTAATGATTTATATACTGGGGATATGGTTCAAAATAGAAGAAGCCGAATAAGTTATAAGATTAGACAAGTAGTACCTAATGATGAATCAAAATGGATTAAAGTAGAAAACACACACGAAGCACTAGTATCTAAAAAAGATTTTGAAGAAGTAAAAAGAATGTTAAACATTAACAAAGGTTTAAGAAGTGAAAAGAAAATAAGAGGAGTATATGATGGTTTAATTTATTGTTATGAATGTAAACATAGAATGGCATTTCAAGGTGGAGATTCAGGGCATAATCACGGACAGTATTATACTGTCTGCAATACATATAGAAAGTACTCAAAACTTAAAATTTGTACATCACATTGTAATAACTTCTTTAAGCTAGAAGAAAGAATCAATAATGAATTAAAAGAATTATTTAAATCATGCATTAATGAAGATAAAACATATAATAATTTACTTCAAAATAAAAAAGGCAAAGATACAGAAACTGATCTAGCCTTAAATTTAAAAAAACTTATTAATGAAATAGAAGTCAAAAATAAAAATCTAGATAATATGTATATTGATAAATTAGAAGGAAAAATAACTGAAGAAATGTATCAAAGAATCAGCGAAAACATGATACGAGAGTTAAAAATAATAGAAGAAAAGAAAAATACAATAGTTGAAAATATATATAATGATAAACTATCAACAGATGATGAAAAATGTTTAAATTTAGTAAAAGAATTTCTAAATGTAAATGAACCTAGTAGGGAACTTGCAACTAGGATAATAAAGAGAATAGAATTACATCAAGATAAAACATTAGATATATATTTCAACTTCAAAAAATTGAATATTTTAGGTAATAATTAATTTTTTTTAACCACTATGAAAGTGGCTCTACTCCTATATGCTAAGAGAGATAATAAAGAAGAACAAGAAAATATTATCGCAAGGAGAGTAGTCCAGG
>JAVXLU010000183.1:0-2394 GCA_036646635.1 Romboutsia sp. | reverse complement strand
TTGGGAATATATGTCTTAACGTATAAAATACGCTTTTTGCGAGAACTACCCCTTATTGAGGTCTTGCTTAGACTTTTAACCCCTTTTGTATTAGTATAGTAGATAGACACTACTATCTCACCCCCCGTTAGCAGTAAAGCTCTTACAAGCTAAACCACACCCCCGTTATTCACGTAGGAAACTTCTACTTGGCACGAAAAACTACACCTTTTACGTTTATAGTGTACGGTATCACTCCCACTTAAAATTCCTGTTATCACAACACTAAATAAGCAAGTTCCCATTTTGAGTAATAGGGCAACTGCATAGAAATAGTCTATGCTCTATAGCTTGGTCTATTTTTTTGTATAAAAAAACCTCTAGGATAAACACCTAGAGGATAAGCAACTTTTTTAACCTATTTTCAAGTTTTACTTGAATTTTTTCATATCTTCCATTATACTTTGAATATAATTCGATTGAAACTTTTGGTTGGTTTCGTCCTTAGCTTCTTGGTAGTTTTGTACCTTTAAGTTACCTCAAATCGTCGCCAAACGATTTGAAGAACCGAAGTTCGCAAAAGCACTACTTTAAATAGTTGTGCTTTTTTTGTATTTAATTTTAAATATATCTTTAATTTATATATATAATTTACCATTTATGTTCTTTATTTTAAACACTTATTTTACATAATGCAAGTTTTTTTTTTTACATATTTTTTAACAACTTATTTTAACCTTGATGTCAATACGAAATTTAACCCTATACTTTATATACCTTAGCTATCTATTGTATTTCTAATTTATTTTCTTCTTCTATAACTTGTACACTTTTTATTTTTGTTGCAACTCCATTTGCATCTATTCTCCACCCATCAATTACTGTATTAGTAGCCATTTTACCTGTAGAATACATGTAATACCATTTACCACCTATTTCCTTCCATCCAGTCTGCATAGCTCCACTAGATGGGTCTAAATAATACCAATAACCATCAGGTAATTTTAACCAACCTTTTTTCATATCACCATTTATAGTATCTAAATAATACCACTTGCCACTTATCTGCTTCCACCCAATCTGCATAGCTCCACTCGTTGGATCTAAATAGTACCACTTAGCACCTACTTCTTTCCATCCTTTTACCCTATTTCCATAACTATCATTATAGTACCATTTCCCATTTATATTTTCCCAACCTACTGGTTTCGAAAGTATAGTTTCTACTACTCGCTCACCAGCTGAAACTGAATAATCTAAATTTATCCCATCCCAATAATCTACTTTATAAAGATACGTACTCGAAACATTAGAATTTACAATTCTAAGTCTTACTGAATTATTATTGTCAGTAAATTTTCTTATATTTGAAGCTGTAGTTGCTCTATTTAATTGATTTGCAAAAATTAGTGTTACTGGAAAAAATGCATGTGGAAGCCATCCGCCTATAAATGTGGCAATAGCTTCAATAGTTCCTACTTCCAATTTCCCAGCTAATTCTCTAGCTGTACCCACCGTTAAATACATATCATATGTTGTTTGCGTGAAGCTAGGTGCTGAAAGAATTTTTTTCACAGTTCCATCACAATACCTTCCAGCTATTGCTTTATTTTTATCCGTTTCTATTGTCGTCACATCTGATATGTCTCTAAATACCCTTTCTATAGATGATGTAGTAGTATCTAAAAGTATTTCTCCTCTATCACTAATATCATTTTTAGTGATAGCTACACCATCTAAGTATACTAAAATCTCTCCCTCTGATAAGTTATTATAATCTAGTAATTCAGCATTTGCTTGGATAGTACCTATAAACCCTACACATAAAACAAGTACTAAAGATAAAGAAATTTTTTTTAATAATTCCATTTAATTAATCCCCTTTTAATATCATTGTTAAAATTATTCTTTATAACTAATATCTAATAATTTATTTGCACATACAATACTTATAGGAGTAATTGATATCAAGTATGCTTGTAAATTATACTTAATAATCATAATTCCTAATATAATATTCAAAATAGAAATTATAACTGCTATACTTAATTGCAATTTCAAAAAAAATACTTTTCTAGTTTCATCTATTTTTTTATTTTTATTATATATATTTAATCTATGCCTTGTTATTATTGAGTATATTAAATAATAACCACTTGCTAATATTGATAAAACACCCAATTTCACCACAAACCCCCTCCTTTTACATAAATATTATATCACATAATATGGCTTTATTATATTTCTTACATACTATGTATTAAATCTACTTTTTTTAAGTTAAATAAATAAATTCAATAATTTATGATTTGAATTTATTTAGCAAAACTTGGTCTTTTGCAATAATCGAAAAGTACGTTAAATGTAGTTAACATGTACTTTTACTTTTATAGAAATATAAAATCTACGGTTTTA
>JAVXLU010000182.1:0-2516 GCA_036646635.1 Romboutsia sp. | reverse complement strand
TTTTTGGTTTGTCCAAATACTATTAAACCATACTTAAGTTAAAAGGATATTTTTTATCCCAAATTGGTCTATTATTTTTTTGATAGTGCCTTAATAGAGAGTTAATTATATCAGAAAAATATCGAAGTCAAACTGTGTGTTAAATAATATTGCAAAATTTTACAAATAATAAAGGTTGATTCATAGATAATCTATGAATCAACCTTTATTATTTATAACTTAAATTTTACTATTAAACTCTTCTTGCGTAGTGTTAAGTTGTTTTTTCAATATCTGCTTCCATAAAATTGTTCCAATCTCTCCAGAACCCTTGCTAACTTTAGTACGAAGCAAAGTCCCATCTGTCAATGTCTTTTTGTAAAAGTAATGGTCAGTATCCTTATATAGCTGCCATCCATCATTTTCACAAAATCTTTTTAATTCTTTCCAACGTGGCATCTAATCAATCCTTATCATGTCAAGTATTTCTTGGTCATTTTCACATGTAGCAATTTTCATAATGTATTTTACATGTTTTTTTCTATTTGGGGCCTTTGACCATTCATTTAAATTCTCTATAAAATCTAATGCATAATCCTTTAATTCAGCGATCATATTAGTATTAGCTTCCTCGATGGTATTTCCAACAGCTATTAAATCAAATATATCTGTAGTCAGTACTATAGAACCATCTGTCTCTTTTTCACAAGTAACTGAAATATTTTCAACATCTTCTATTAGTGTTTTAAGTAGAGAAATATCCATTTGTACCGCATAGTCTCTTAATCTTTTAACAAATATTGGACCTGTTCTAATCGTTTTATCGTAATACATGCTGTAATTTTGTCTATGTTGTGTTGCATTAATAGCTAACATTTTATACACCTCTCTTTACACCTCCAATTATATCATATAATGTACATTATGCACAATATGTACGTTTTTTATTAGTGTATTTTAAAAATGCTCCAAATATACCAATAAAGGCTGATATTTTATCAGCCTTTATTTTAAATCATACTTTATTATTTTTTGATATCTCTTTTCAACATATGTAACGTAATCTAACGCTTGAAGGACGCCTCCTATACTTGTAAAGTTACAAGGTTTAGACTTAGCTATTTTAGGGAATGTCTCTTCAAACCATTTTCTATTTATATAACCCCTTTGTTCTATTTCATAAATAGCATTTTCAACCTCATCATAAGTAACTTTTTTATAATTCCCATTCTTGCCTATGGCATAGGTAAATCCATCATCTACTACATTTAATATTTGACTAACACCTTTGACTTTATGGAAATTCATTCCATTATATATGCTGCTTTTGAAATAATTTATATCCATTTTTTCTCCCCCTAAATTTACACTGCTGTTATATATTATACTGAAAATCTATTATGATAATCAATTACTAAGCCTAGAAACCTTATTTTATTATAAATCAACTATTCCTTTAGTTATTCCAAACCCCTGTAAAATCAATAGCTGAACTAACTTCATCAATTTCCTTCTGACTTACCTTTATATATCTTTGAGTAGTAGATATATTACTATGGTTAAACAATTCCTTTAGTAGCTCTATATTTCCATTTGTATTGTTGTAAACTGTGACCCCAAATAACTTTCTAAAACTATGGCTAGATACATTACTTAATCCTAAATAATCAGTTATAATTGAAAGCTGCTTTTGTATAGCTCGTACTTTAACTGTAATTAGATAATCATTATTCTTTATATTATTCTCAATAGCATATTCATATATAATCTCTTTCAACTTTTTATTTATAGTTCTGTACTGAAGTTTACCAGTTTTCTTTTCTATAACTTCTAATTTATCATTCTTAAATGTAAAAGGCTTTAATTTTAAAACATCAGAAATTCTTAATCCTAAATTCGCTTGAAGAATGAAAGTCATACCTAGTTGTTTATTAGGTCTAAAGATACGTTCAACTCCATACCCATCTGAATAAGTAAATCCATTTTTGCATAGATTAATTATACTAACATATTCGTCTTGCTCTAAAGGTCTTGCAGCTCTTCTTTCTTTTTTGCCTTTATTTAAAGTTTTAGGTGTTTCAACTTTATTCAATGTAATTTCTTTATTTTTCATTAATTTATTCAACATACTCTCAGCACTATCAATTTTCAACTTATCTTGATAAACCAAATTCAATATTGTTTCAACTTTATTGTGATCACTGTCTTTTATATATACCAATAGCAAATCTAATGCAGAATTAATATCTATGACACTATCTTTAGCTAATTGTAATATTTCTAGAATATTCATTCGATTTTCCTCCAAATTTCTTAACCAGTAATTATTACCTCTATAATTCTATTTTACCACAAAAGTACATAAACCTATAGTGTAAAAGTACGCTTTATACATTTTTCTTTAAATACTTACAATTTAAATTATCACTATAAAGCCTTTATTTATCTAGGTTTATGAATTTTAGTTTTATAAAAGTACGCTTTCTCCTTATTATGTGTACTTTTTGATTTTGTTAAATATATAGTCCTTATTATGG
>JAVXLU010000181.1:0-2530 GCA_036646635.1 Romboutsia sp. | reverse complement strand
AGTTTAGTTTTGGAAATGAAGCATTTAGTATAGATGTAGATAAAAAACAATTAGAACAATTAAAAGATTTATACAAAGTGTTAGTAGAAGTAGGTAGAATACAAGGTAAAAATCAAATATCAATAGAAGATGGAACTAATGGATTAAAAATGGCTAATGATGCATTATCAAGATGTGTTATAGAAGGAAATATTAAAAATATAGTACAAGATTTAACTAATTTCAATTTGGATTGGATGGAAGCTTTAAGAAATAACTATAATAATAAAGATTTTGCAGAAGTATTTGAAAAATATATAAATAATTAGACTTATAATAGTATTATAATATAAAGATTATTTAATGATAAATATGTATTAATGATAGAAATATGTAAGATATATTTTAATGATACATGATTTAAATAATCTTTATTTATTACATCAAAATAAGTTTACATAGATTTTATTATAAAAAGTAGTATAAAATAAAAATTAATGCTTAGATTATAAAATACTAGATATAAATATATTATAAAACCAAAAAGGAGTATTTAATATACACTTTAAGCTTAGAGGAATTAAATATGTTACGTTAAAAAACAATAGATATAGTAAAAAGTACAGTACTAGTATTAAAAGAGCATGGAATGGAGATAACAACAGTTTTCTATAAAATAATATTTGAGAATAATCCAGAAGTAAAAGTGATGTTCAATATAGATAATTTAGGAAGGATTATTACCATCAGTAAAGAAAATAGGTAAAATACATGTTAACACTAATGTAAATCTAGAACATTATCATATAGTAGGTAAGAACATATTAGTAGCTATAAAAAAGGTATTAGGAGATGCCGTAACAGATGAAGTATTAGAAGCTTAGGGAGACGCATACGGAGTTATTGCTAAGATGTTTATAGATGTAGAACAAGAAATGTATAATTCAAAATAATTACTAAATTTATAAAGACTATCTTGATATAAAAGATAGTTCTTTTTATTTACAATAAACCTTATAGTTTAATTATAAATTTTAAAAAAATAAGGATTTAATTTAGTTTTTATTAAAGAAAAAATATATTATAATAAACATAGATAAAGAGATTGAATATTATTCAAAATAGAAATATATTAGCCAACAAATATGCAAAAGAGAAATTAAATAAGGGGGATATGATATGGACTATAAAGAATCATTACATTATATAGAAGAAACTCATAAATTTGGAATTAGACTTGGATTAGACAATATGGCAAAGTTACTAGAAATTTTAGGTAATCCACAAGATAAGTTAAATGTAATACATGTAGCAGGTACTAATGGAAAGGGCTCAACTTGTTCATTTATAACTAACATATTAAAAGAATGTGGATATAAAGTAGGACTATATACATCACCATTTTTAGAAACTTTTACAGAAAGAATAAGAATTAGTGGTGAAAATATAACAGAAAAAGATGTAGCTAGAATAGTTACTCTAATAAAAGAAAAAACAGAACAAATAGATATACATCCAACTGAATTTGAAATAGTTACAGCAATGGCACTTTACTATTACTGTGAACAGGAAGTTGATTTTGTAGTTCTTGAGGTTGGTTTAGGTGGTAGATATGATGCTACTAATATAATAAAAAAATCTAATGTAAGTGTAATAACATCTATAAGCTTAGATCATATAGGAATACTTGGAGATACTGTTGCGAAGATAGCATATGAAAAAGGTGGAATAATAAAGGAAAATGGAGTAGCTATTGTTTATGATCAAAGTGATGAGGCTAAAAATGTTATAAAGCAAATATGTGCTGATAAAAATGCTAAATACATAGAAGTGAAGTTTGATAATATAAATATAAAAAAATCAGATATTTATTCTCAAGTATATAATTGTAGTGTAATGGGAGATGAATTTGAAGATTTAGAAATAAAGTTAATAGGAGATCATCAAATAAAAAATTCTATATTAGCTTTGAGTGTTATAAAATATTTAAAAGACACTAAAAATTTAAATATAAATGAAGATAGTATAAGAAAAGGTCTTATAAATACAAAATGGCCTGGAAGAATAGAAAAAATTAAAGAAAATCCAATATTCATAATAGATGGAGCACATAATCAGGATGGAGCAAAATCGTTAGCTAAAGCTTTAGATAGAAACTTTAAAGATAATAATTTAACAATGATAATAGGGATGTTAGAAGATAAAGATATAGATGGAGTTTTAGAAATACTTATGCCAAGATTTAATAAGGTTATAACAACAACACCAGATAATCCAAGAGCTATAAGTTCACATATATTAAAAGAAAAGATTTCTAAGTATGTAGCTAATGTTGTTGATAAAAAAGATATATATGATGCAGTTAATTATACATTAGAAAATGCAAATGAAGATGATATAATAATAAGTGCAGGTTCATTATATATGATAGGCTTAGTTAGAACTATCATAAATAATAAATAAAGAAAATATCTAGGTGTTTACCTAGATATTTTCTTTGTTGTGTGCCCGGCATGGGCAACAACTTGACGGTGAAAGTCCGTTGCGGGCT
>JAVXLU010000180.1:0-2697 GCA_036646635.1 Romboutsia sp. | reverse complement strand
TATGTTTAGGGGTTGTTTTAGGTTCAGTGTTTGATAATTTAGCTATTGGAGCTGGATTAGATGGGCTAAAAAGTAAAAATCAAAATGATGGTGATGAAGATAAGATTGAGTAAAACTAAATTCCAATTTAGTGAATAGATTTAACGAACAATATTAATATATTACGCACTAGAAAGTATTATTAAAGGGGGGCTATTTTTAGCCCTCTTTAATAATACTTATTTTTCAACATTATCTTTAAACATAGCGTTATTTAATTATTAACTTATTTCATTATCTAAAATAACTTTATCTGCCATAGGCTCTGCTTTAAATATAGATACTGATAACTTTTTATACAACATATATGTAGCTAATGAAATTAATATTCCTTTTATTCCATTGAAAGGTAATAATCCAATTGTAACATATTGAGTTAATTCAGCTGGATTCATTTGCATACCATATGCTGGTAATAATAAATATACATTAGCTATTATTCCTACAACTTGCATAACTAAAATACCTAGTATCATCCCTATAACTGCATTTTTCTTAGTCTTAGATTTTCTATAAACCATAGACGCTGGAACTACCATTGATATACCAACTATAAAGTTTGCTGCTTCACCTACAAATGCTGTATGAGTTCCTTTTAAAACTATTATAAGTAGTACTTTCATAAATTCTATAACTACACCTACCATAGGTCCAAATGCAAATGCCCCCATTAAAACTGGAACTTCACTTAAATCAATTTTGAGCCATGGAAACATTGGTATTACTGGAAAATCAATATACATAAGTATAAATGCTATTGCACTTAAAAGTGCTATTTTGATAAAAATACTTAAATCAGTTCTTTGTTTCATTTTTATCTCCTCCAAATAACTCTTCTGGAGCTTTAGTACTAGATTTTAAAATAAAATATACCCTGATTAAAAATTAATCAGGGTATAGATATATTAATGCATCAAAATGCATGACTATTCTAATACTTTTCTTCTTTCATCCAGACTATAACTGTCGGCTTCGGAATCTAACCGAATCATGCTAAAATTTTAGCTCGCGGGCTTTACCGCCGGTGGGGATTTACACCCCGCCCTGAAGATATTTATTATTTTAATTAAATTATATATTAGTATTAATAATTTATCAACTATATCTTTATTTAATATAATATTTTTTAAATTCTATCGTAGCTTTAAATAAATCTCCATCTATATCAATATTAAACTGTCCTCCCTGTAGATTTATTAAGTCTTTAGCAATTGCAAGACCTAACCCACTTCCTTCAGTATTTCTTGATTTATCGCCTCTTTTAAATCTCTCCATTATTTCACTTGAATCAAAGTTAAGTTCATATGATGATATATTTTTCATACTTAATTGTATATTATCTTCATTTTCTTTTAAATCAATATATACACGTGTACCACTTAATGAGTATTTAGATATATTAGATAAAAGATTTTCAAATACTCTATACATCCTTTTTCCATCAGCATTTATATATATTTTTTCTTCTGGAATATTTAATTTTATATCTAAATTTGAAGTGGATAATTTTTGTTCCATCTCTCCAATAATTTGTCGTAAAAGTTGGTTTAGTTCTATTTTTTCCATATTTAGTTCTATACTTCCACTACCCACCTTACTTGCTTCAAATAAATCTTCTATTAATATTTTTAATCTCCTTGACTTTGAATCAAGTACATTAATATACTCTTTTATATGTTGTGGTTCTATATTCTCTTCTTTTTTTATAAGTTCTACATAATTTATTATTGAAGTTAAAGGCGTTTTAAGGTCATGACTTACATTAGTAATAAGTTCTGATTTCATTCTTTCACTTTTAAGTTGATTATGAATTGAATTTTCCAACCCTTGTCCTATATTATTAATATTTTCTGCAAGTACTGTAAAATTATTATTTCCTTTTATAGGTATTTTATAATTAATATTACCTTCTTTTATTTTTTTAGTACCTTCCATTATTTCATTTATATAATCTAATTTTTTTATTGTATATATAATAAAGAAAGTTAATACAATCGTTGATCCTATAACAGTGAATATATGACTTATAAATGGACCAAATAATACTCCAATTGCATTTATAGATAAACATCCAATTCCTATAAGTAGTAATCTTCTAGCTAATGGTATTTCTTTTGATAGTTTAATTATTTTTTCAAACTCATTTATTCCTTTTTTTGATAATAATTTTACTACTTTAAAAGATTTATAGATAATAGTATTTTTTAACATATCACTTTTTTTATCATAGTTATTGTAATATTTTAATAAGATATATAATGTTAATACTAAAATAAATATTCTCATTGTAGTTATAATTACACTTGTAAAATAATCTCCATATATATAATAATTATTATATATAAATGATTTTACATCGAATCCTCCTATAACTAGTATTGCTAACCATATTTCTAATGGAATTTTATTTAAGACTCCATCATCACTACCCATGTAGCTAGAATCTCCCCTAGCTGCCCTTGCTGTTTTTCTTTGATTATCCATCTCAGCATTAAAGCCTTCTATGTCTATAGTTAGACCTTTCTCCTCTACAATTTCTTGTGTAAGTTCTAGAGGGAATCCATAGGTGTCATAAAGCTTAAATGCCTTTTCGCCACTTAAAGTTTTCTCATTCTTACTTTCTAACTCTTCAATATAACACTTTAATATATCCATTCC
>JAVXLU010000179.1:0-2727 GCA_036646635.1 Romboutsia sp. | reverse complement strand
TACTTGGTGGGTAACTGCCTGGGAGAGTAAGACGTAGCCACGTAATCTTTTTTATTTTGTAGAATTTTGTAAATAAAATATTAAAAATAAAATTGAATAATACTATTGAAAGTTGTTAATATATATAATATAATAAATATCAAATAAAAGAATTAGTTAAAAGCAATGAAGGAAATTAGTAAAGAGCAAATTTATATCCAGAGAGTGAGTGGATGGTGAGAACTCATTATAATGGCTTTTGAATCTATTCTAGAGCTTCTAGTTAAAAACTAGACGTATACCTACGTTACAGGTCTGAGAGGATTATAATTTATATAATCAATTAGGGTGGCAACGCGGATTAAAGACTTTCGTCCCTTTTGTATGGGATACGAAGGTCTTTTTTTATTACAATAAATTAATGATGTTATATTACAATAAAAAAATATTAGAATAACGTTATCATAGTATAATATTTATTAAATTATATATTATAAACCGTATATCTCAATTGTATTTTATATTAATTTTAAAAAGTTAATAAATATATTAAAAATAAATAGGAGGGTATAAACATGTTAGATATAAAAAGAATAAGGGAAAATTTAGAATATATTAAAAAAGCTATGGATAGAAGAGGGGAAAAAGAATTCGATCTTGAAGCTGTAATCGAGTTAGATGATCAAAGAAGAGAATTACTTAAAGAAGTTGAAGTAATGAAAAATGAATTAAATGTTGAATCTAAAAAGATACCTCAACTTATAAAAGAAGGTAAAAATGTAGAGGAAGCAAAAATTATATTAAAAGAACTATCTGATAAAATAAAGATAATTGATGAAAAAGTTAGAACAGTAGAAGCAGAGATAGAGTATAAATTAATGAGAATACCAAATGTTCCTCATCCAGACGTTCCACAAGGAACGACTGATGAAGATAATGTTGAAATAAGAACTTGGGGAAAAACTACTAAATTTGATTTTGATCATAAAGCTCATTGGGATATAGGTACAGGTCTTGGCATATTAGATTTTGAAACAGCTGGAAAAATAACAGGATCAAGATTTACTCTGTATAAAGGACTAGGAGCTAGACTTGAAAGAGCTTTAATAAACTTCTTTTTAAATACTCATACAGATGAACATGGATATACAGAAATATTACCACCTTTTATGGCTAATAGAGCTAGTTTTATAGGAACGGGTCAATTACCTAAATTTGAAGAAGATATGTTTAAATTGGAGGGATTAGATTATTTCTTAATACCAACAGCAGAAGTTCCTGTGACAAATATACATAGAGATGAAATACTATCTGCTGAACAATTACCTATAAAATATTGTGCATATACTCCTTGTTTTAGATCAGAAGCTGGATCGGCAGGTAGAGATACTAGAGGTTTGGTACGACAACATCAATTTAATAAAGTAGAATTAGTTAAATTTGTTGCACCTGAAGATTCTTATAATGAGTTAGAAAAATTAACTAATGATGCAGAAAAAATGTTACAAATATTAGGATTACCATACAGAGTTGTTAGAATATGTACAGGTGATTTAGGATTTACAGCTGCATTTAAATATGATTTAGAAGTATGGATGCCAAGTTATAATAGATATGTTGAAATATCTTCTTGTTCAAATTTTGAGGACTTCCAAGCTAGAAGAGCTGGCATAAGATTTAAAAGAGACAAAAAATCTAAGTCTGAATATGTTCATACATTAAATGGTTCAGGATTAGCGGTAGGAAGAAGTTTAGCTGCTATATTAGAAAATTATCAACAAGCTGATGGTTCTGTAATAGTTCCAGAAGCATTAAGACCATATATGGGTGTAGATGTTATAAAGAAGAATGAATTATAAAAAGTAAATAAGTATTAATATAAACGAGAATGCTCCAAGATGAATATATATTCATTTTGGAGCATTCTCGCTTATATTAATACTTAGAAAATTATACCAAAAATAAAAATCTATAAGAAATATAAATATTATAAAAATATAAGGGTAAAGATGATAATAATTAATTTTATATTTTTTTATTTAAATAATAAAAAAATTAAGTTGAATTATAAATATAAGTGTGATAAGATAAAATTGTTATAAGTTTTAGGAGGCAATATGGAAAATTTATTCTATATGAAAGAAGCATTAAAAGAAGCATACAAGGCATATGAAAAAAAAGAAACACCTATTGGAGCTATAATAGTTAAAGATGGACAAATAATAGCAAGAGCACATAATTTAACAGAAGAAATGAATGATTGTACAGCTCATGCAGAAATATTAGCTATAAAGCAAGCGGCAGAAAAATTAGGTGGATGGAGACTTATTGATTGTGATTTGTATGTTACTATGGAGCCCTGTATTATGTGTAGTGGAGCAATAGTTAATTCAAGAATCAAAAAACTTATAATAGGAACTAGACATATAAAAAATTCATATACTCAAAAACAACATGAATTTAAAATAGATTATTATAATGATAATAACGTTGAAATCTTATTCGGAGTATTAAAAGATAATTGTTCTAATATATTACAAGAATTTTTTAAGACTTTAAGGAAAAGATAACAAGGAGAGATGGTCGAGTCGGTCGAAGGCGCTCGCCTGGAAAGCGAGTATACGCCACAAGCGTATCGTGGGTTCGAATCCCACTCTTTCCGCCAGATTATATTTAAATATGGTTGTAATTTTGCTGTACTAGATGGGGAGGTAGCGGTGCCCTGTAACCTGCAATCCGCTATAGCAG
>JAVXLU010000178.1:0-2731 GCA_036646635.1 Romboutsia sp. | reverse complement strand
GAACTTCTGTTTCTTTTTTACCATATATTTTACCTAAATTAATAGTTTCAAGTATTACCATATTAACCCCTCTATTCTATAATATTTATAGCCTCAACTATATTGCTTTCTTTTATTTTCCTAGCTGGTAAGTGTGTTGCTAAAAGTCCTATAATTATATTTACTAATATAACTATTAAATAAAGTTTGTAATTTATTGCAAATTCCATACCATACATTGCAAATCCGTATTTTTCATACATACTCATTTGCAGTAATACACCAAAAATCACAACTATTATACTTGAAATTATTCCATATAGTAATCCTTCGTATATTATCATATATCTAAAGTCTTTTTCGCTTATCCCAACTGCTCTTAACATACCAAATTCACTAGTTCTTGATGTTAGATTGTAGCTTACATTGTTTATTATATTAAATGCACTTATTATAAATATAATCGTAACTATCCCGTAACTAAAAATTTTATCTCTTCGTAACATTTTTTCATTAGTTTGTTTGTCTTTTACCATATCTGTAGTTATAGTTCCCGGTACTTTACTTCCTATTTTACCTAATTCTTTATTTATGGCATTATGGTCAGCACCTTTTTCCATATTTGCATAAACAATATCGTAGTTGTTATTTCCTACTAACGTTTTTAAGTAATCATTGCTTGTTATAACATCAACACCATTATCTGAAGTATATAAGTTATCATCAGCAAATGGATAATTAACTATGGCTCCTACCTTAAATTCATATTCTTCGTATTCATAATTGTCTTTACCTTTCCAATAAGCTTCCCCATCTTCTATCTTATCTTTAGGATATCTAACTTTTACAGTATCCCCTACCTTTATATCGACAAGTGGTTTTCCACCTCCTACAACTATATTTCTTATTCCATAGAATGTTTCATATGTACGAGGAACATATACTACTGCTAAATTTTCTTTTTTCATTTTTTCTATATCTATTTTTCCACTAACTACATAATCATTTAATGATTTTAACATTTCATCATTATATCCTTTTAACTTTTGCTTTAATAAATATCCACCACTCTCTTTATCTTCCATTAGCATTCCATTTAAAACTGATTTTGTATATCCTCCTTGATTTAGTTCTTCTAAAAATTCCATATCTAATATATCTTCTTTAGCCAAAGGCATTCTAGTGTATAGAGATCTAGCTGTTTTTACTTCATATATTCCATCTATATTTTTTATTTTATTTATATCTTTATCCCTAAGACCATTTTCTTCACCATTTGCACCATTTACTTGTAATATGAAATCTCCATTCATATACATATCTCTATTTTTATCGTCATACATAGCTTCTGAACGAGAAAATGCATAATTATTTTTTATAACCATTACTCCACCTATACTCATAGATAGTATTATAATTATAAATGCTTTTTTATTTCTAAATATATTTTTCATTGAAATAGCTTTTGTCACAAGCATATTTTTGCTTAATTTAGATATTAGTAAATTACTTTTCTTTACCTTACTACCTGATCCAAAATTTCTTTTTATTGCTTCGATAGGATCTATTTTTCTTATTTTAAGATAAGTTAATATACTTATAATTAAGATTACACAAAGAATGCATAATATTGATAATAAAATTACATTTGTCGGTATAACAAAAGGTGTTTTTGTTATATCCCCCTCAAATTGGATATTTCCAACTAATCTATTGAAGATTTGCGCTCCTCCCATCCCTAGTATTATACCTATAGGAATTGCTACCATGCTAAGTATTAATAATTCATATAACATAAGTTTAAATACTTTTAAATTTGTAGATCCAACGGCTCTTAGCATTCCATATTCTCTTATTCTTTGATATATAGATATTGTATATATACTGTATATTACAAGTCCTGCAAATATACTCATTGTTATAGCTGTATTTTTGCTAGCTGTATCTAGCCCTCCGTTAGCTTCTACTGAAGCTACAAGCATAGAATTTACTCCAACTTGCTTTTCTTTATTTATATTAGCTTTTTTGGATATATCATTTATATTTTTACTTATTTCACTACCTTCATTAAATTCTACATTAGCTGTAAAATTATCAATTTTGTTTTCATCTACCCCTAAAAACATTTCACATCTTCCGACACTTTTATCTTTATATCTATCTTTTATTATTCCAACAACCTTGAAAGTTTCAGGCTTGTCTTTTTTATATAATTTAAATGTTATATCTTGATTTAAATTAGGTTCAAGCCCCATACTATTTAATATCCATGATTCTACAACAATTTCATTACTAGCCTTTGGGTATCTTCCCTTTATAATTTCAGAATCACTATTTAAATAATTTTCATCTGCATAAAGTATATTTATAGGTAATTTTTCTCCAGCATCTGTAGATGCATAATAAGATGTAACCCCTATATCTTTTATGTCATTTCCTTTTTTAACAATCTCTAATTGTTCTTTGTTTATGTCTTTAAAGTATACATGGTAAGCTCCTGTTTCTCTTTTCATTCTTTCTAAATCTGCTTGTTGTGACCCTCTTGATAAAGTACCTACCCCTACTATCAGTGCTACTCCGAAAACTATACTAAGTATTATTGCTAGTGACCTAGATTTATAGCTTTTTATATATTTTAAAGCCATTTTTAAGTCATTCCCCATATTTATCACTTCCTCCCATTTTATTCAAGTTAATTATATATTCATTTAAAATTTGTGGCAAATTGCACTTTTTCAAGTTTTTTACACTT
>JAVXLU010000177.1:0-2859 GCA_036646635.1 Romboutsia sp. | reverse complement strand
TTTGACCCTCAGAGAATCCAGCTCCTCGCTCCCCTATTTCACTATAGATTCCTTCAGGAAGTTTTTATACAAAGTCATAAGCACAGGCTACTTTCAACGCTTCCACAATTTCTTCCTCAGTTGCATCCGTCTTATATTACAGCTTGTCCCCCCTTTGGATTAGTCAGTCTTAATATAAGTCTCACCATAGTACTTTTCCCTTCTCCATAAGGACCTACTAAAGCTATTATTTCACTTAAATTAGCTTTTATAGTTGCATCTTCAAATACTGTTTTCTCAAAGTTTAAATAAGTAAAATCCACATTATTTATCTTTATAGATGCTTCTCTTATTTCTATATTTTTTTACATAATTTCAATCTTATCGTCATCTTTAGTTTTTTATCTAGATAATTCTAAAACTTCCATAATTCTACCATCAGCAGTAGTCGACCAAATTACTGATGGAACTAAATTTATCAAAGAAGAAAAAGGTCCTGACAATCTACTTGATAATTGTAAAAATAAAGTCGTAGTTCTATATGCAATATGACCACCCCAAAGCCTGTATACTCCCCATCCAAAACAAGAAGAAAATACACTTGATAAATTAAAAATTTTTAATGACTGCAAATTTCGAAAAGATTTTTCATCAAAAAACATATACAATCACCTACATTTAGTATCATTCTACACTATATATTCTCTATCTGATTCTACTATTTATTATGTATATTTTATTAAATCTTAATATTTTAGTTAATCATTTTCTAAAATATTAAAATAAGAACCTATTAACTGATCAACAGTCAATAGGTTCTTTACTATCTCCTTGCTAAAACTTCACAAGACAATATCTTCTACTTTAACAAATGTCTTTTGTATACCATAAAACTTAAACTTTCTTTTAACTGTTTTATTCTCTGATTATTTCCCCCATCCACCAATGCGAGTAAAAATAGTAAAACTTGACACACTGCATCAAGTCTCGTACGCCTGGGTATAATAGTCAAATTATTTCAATGACTTGACTTAGTATGGGTTATGATAAAAATTAATATTAAAGTAGCTACAATTCCCATTTTTCTATTAATATCTTTTGTATATTTATAAATATGTTAAATACTATATACACTATACTCATTTAATTAAAATAAAGGTCTGCATTCCATTAAATATGAATATCAGACCTTTATTAGTTTGAATTTTATACACTATCTATTTGACGTAATATAGCGTATTTTAAAATAGAATTATTATGTAATTCTTAAGATGCTGGAGCTGGATTTATTGGGAAAGACGGCCCAATTGGTATCCATTCTACACAGTTACAACTACTACTTGAGTGACCTTTAGCATCATGTTGATGTATGTCTTTTTTATTACAGTTATCTTTTGTGTCATCTACATCTAAGCTTTTTAATTGCGGTTTTTTCCATTCTTTCATTTTTATTTCCCCCTCATTAGTTATTTATATATAAATTCCTTCTACATAAAATAATATAGAATAAATATATAAGCTATTTCCCTAAGCATCTAATAAAATATCTTCTATAAAATCAATTTGCTCTTTTATCGTAAACTTTCCATCAGGTCTTTTTATCTTGTAAATTGGTATTTCTTTTGCAATCTGCAAACATTGTTTAAAATACTCAGGTTTCATTCCTGAATTTCTCGCTACATTTAAAAAATATATATTTTCTAAAAGGCAATCCATTTTTTCGCTACCTTCCATCTTTTCTATTTCTACTTCCTCATTATCATCAACAGTTATTTCAATTATAGCTTTTATTGGCAATGCTTTATCTATAAATATATCTCTTACCGGTACCTTGTATCTTTCTCTTTCACTACCTATTCTATTTATTTCATAGTTATTTACATCATATCCTAGAATATCCATAATATCTCTTCCTAACTTTTGCTGTGGATATGCTGGATGTATAATAATCTCATTTTCATATAACTCTACAGGTGCTACATCGTCAGATAAGAATTTATATCCCTTTTTTATAAGTGATGAAGATAGAGTTGACTTTCCTGATTTACTTCTTCCTGCTATTATAAATGCCTTATTATTTTTAACAATTGTTGCTCCATGTAAAGCTATTGTATTCCTTTGTACAAATAGGACTCCAAAAGCCCATCCTAATAAGTACGCTTTTATACGGTGAATATTCATATCATTTAAATATTCTATTGTTATTTTATTTCCATCAGTAACTTGATATATAGCTATATCCTTAACATATAAACACATATTACTTTTAGTTATACCTACACATGTTGTTTCATTAATCTTATCCTTTATTTCCTTAGGAACTTTGCCATAAGATATGCTTACATCTATATTTGGAGTATCTTCTTCTAATTTTATAAGCTCTGATAATTCAAGTTCTGATTCTATATTTAGTCCATAAACTCTATATTTAAACTTCATCTCTTATTAACTCCCTTTTAAACCCTTTTTCTTAATTTATTATCTATTAATTATAATTGTAATTCTTTTTTTAATAATTAGTTATTATACTTTTGTGTAGTTTTTTTCTAAGCTAAATATTTAATAAAATAGTCTACCCTAGTTTAACTAATTTCACTTCATTATTGTTGCAAACTTGTTCTTCAATAAGTTCTATTTGTTGATCTACAGAAAATAAGTCTCTCGGTCTAGTTATTTTATAAAACTGTATATTTTGTGCTAAATCTATGCATTTTTTAAAATAAACTGGTTCTGCTCCACCTGAATAATGAATCATTTCTACTCTAAATATATTTTTCATTATTTTTTTTAGCTTTTTCGCACCAATAATCTCTTCTATCTCCACCTCATCTACATCTCCCACTTTAAGCTCAAACACAGCCTCCAATGGCACATCTTCTT
>JAVXLU010000176.1:0-2909 GCA_036646635.1 Romboutsia sp. | reverse complement strand
ATTTATATCAATTAGCATATAATGATTTTATTTTAAAACATGGATTTACAAGTGTAAAAAATGCTTTTTTAATGCCTACTGAAGAAGATAATGTATTACTTAATGGAGAAGTAGAAATGGGAATATTAAGTGGATTATCAAATCCACTACTAAGTAATATATTAGTAGTAAAACTACCTGCAAGTAAGATATATCAATATTATTTAAGTGGTAGAAGATTAAATATAAAAGAAGAATATAAATTTCTATAAATTTGTTACAAGAAGGACTGTAGTTATAGCTACACTCCTTTTTAGGTTTCTAAATATTTAAAGTATAGTAAATCTAAGAAGGTATATATACTAATGAATTATAAATTTGTTAAAAATTTATTGACATAGAAATAAATCTATATTACTATACTAATATAGACAAAAATATAAAATATAAAAAAATGTCTTTCAAGTAAAGGACATTTTGATAAAGGAGCTTGATAATGACTAATTATAATGATTTAATAAAATATTGTGATTTAGAGCAACTTAAAAATTTAATAAATAAATCAAGTAAAACAATCACTAGATATATAGATGACGGCAAGATAACTCCTATATGTGATGAAAAAGGTAAATTATACTTTGATACTGAACAGATTGTAGCTAATATAGGATTAAAGCCTTATATTGATGAAATATCATTAGCAATTGCAGGAAAAACACAAACAGGAAAAACAACATTTAAAGATTCTATTTTACATCCAGATAGCAGAGATGTTGATAAAAAAATTTCTATAAATAGTGGAGATACAAAAGTTACTAGAAATTATATTGTAAAAAAAAATAATGCAGAATACTGGAAGATAAATAAATGTGAAATCAATATTTATGAAATTCAGGATAGTATAATAGACAAGTTCAAAAAAAATCAAGAAAAAAAAGTAGAACATGAATATAAAACTAACTCAGATAAAAAAAATATTTATATAGACTATTTAGTAGGTAAACTAGACAAGGATTTGAAGTCTGATAAAAATGAACTTTATAAAGAAATAAATAAAATAAAAGAACAAGATTTATTAAATGATTTATTAAAAGAACAGATATATCCAGAAGCATTAGAAGAGATAAAAAATATTATATCTACTATTGAGTTTTTAGATTTACAAAAATATGAAAAGTTTATTAATAGATATGCTATAGATAACAATACAAGTACTGAAACTTTAACATATGAAAAAATTTTAAGTGAAATATCCACAGAACTCGATAGTGATATAAAAAACTTATCAAAGGAAGACTTTGAAAAGTATGATAGTGTTAACTTAGCTAAATTAATTAAGTCTATAGATATAGATGTTAGGATGAATGATTATATATCTAGACACACAGGCTTACAAACTATAAAAATAACAGATACAAGAGGTATTGGAGATTCAGAAGATATATTAAATAGAGGAACATTTATAAATTCTTTTGATGTAATATTAATATTAATGACCCCAGATCAAGGATCTGATGAAGCAATAAGAAGTACTATACAAAAAATGAATATAATATCTTCTAATATAGAATGTGTAGTAGTTGATAAAAACTTTGAAAGAGACTTAGATAATTCAATTAAAGAATCTAAAAAGGAACTTGCTAGTAAAAATTATGAAATAATTAAGCAAATTGCAATGGATTTAAATTTAATACCAAAAAAGATTACAGAATATCAAGATTCTGAAACTCTATCTATAGCTTTGAATCTTGACTTTGGAAGTTTGCTACCGAGATATAATAAAGATAAGGATAATAAACAAGAAGAGATTTTTTATCAAGACCATGTTGTTAGATTATTAAATAAGATAGCATACTCTAAATATTTATCATTGAATATAGTTGATAATATTATTGATAAATTGGGTGAATTTAAAACTCAACCAATTGAGTATTTTGATTATAGCTTAGAGAAAGAGACTAAGCAAATATCTGATAAACTTAACACAGGAAAAGTATATAACCTTAGCATGGCTCCACAAAAAGGAGCTTTTAGAAGAAATATGTGTAAAGTTTTTAAATTAGATATAACTAAGAGAAATATTGAATCTGAGTGGCCATTCCAGTACTCAGGACATTATTTAACTGAGTCAGGAGCTATAATACTAAAAAATTATATAGGAAAACTAATTGATAATGAGAGTAGTATCTTGAATACTAAACTATCTAAAACAGAGGAGTTAATATTTATTAGAGAATTTTATAAATACTTAATGAGGTTAGAACGTTATAGAATGTATAGGTTTGGTAATGATTTTAACTATTTAGTGAGAGAAAGATTAAGTATAGACTCATATAAACAATCTCTTATTAAGGAAAAAAATATAGTGGATGTTTCAATACTTCAAGAAAAAGATGATTTTTCAAATGAAACAAGGAATATATTAACAAATATGATAAATTATAGTATAAATGAATTTATATTAGATTTAAGTGATAATAAAATAGAAAAGTAGTAGTTTAAAATTTTTTAGTTTGATTAATATAATTAAAGAAACAGGAGAAGGACTGTAGTTATAACTACAGTCCTTCTCCTGTTTCTAAAGGTCCGAAGAATATTAAATTACCATTTATATCAGTTTGTTCAATATGTTTAGCTTCACACTCTAAATTAGTACAAAGCATAGGGTTTATGATGTGACAATGAGACGATACATTATAATTTACCTCATCAGGCATCTTACTATCTAGGCAGAAGACTTCTGAGTTACAGTAGTAACAGTGATATTTTTCCAAGTGGATTATACCTCCTATAATTTAATATAACTATAGATATTAATAGGACAAAATAATATATTACCAAAATAAATTTTATAAATGATATTGTAAAGTTAAGAACAAAATATTATAATAAAATGCAGCAAAATTAAATAAAAATTAAATTAAGTTATA
>JAVXLU010000175.1:0-3009 GCA_036646635.1 Romboutsia sp. | reverse complement strand
GGTAATACTTTATTTACTGGGGGTTCAGGCACAGGTAAAAGCACTTTGATGCTTTCTAGAGCTATGAAATTAGCTAGAGTATATCCACATCATAAATTCTTAATATTAACAGAATCAAAGCAAGTATGTAATGAATTAAGAGAAAAAACACAATTATTATATAAAGAAAATGCAAATTTAGAAATACATACATTTAGTTCGTTTCTATTTAAATTAGCTAAAAAATATAATTTAATATTTGATTATAATATGCTTAAAAAAGATTTTGAAAAAACATTTAATAATTTATTAAAACAAGCTCAAAATATTATAAAAAATAAAAATATGTTTAAAGGAATATTTATAGATGAAGCAGAAAGTTTTTCTAAAACCAATATAGATTTTATTAGAGAATTTTTATATCAGAATAAATTTATATTTAACTTATTTTCTTGTGAATCAATAAATATATCAAGTCATTTAAATATATTTAAAGGAACGTATGATGAGATAGAATTTGAAGAAAAGATATTTTTAAATATAAATTATAGACAATCAAAAGAATTAGTTGAGTTTAGCAATAATTTTGCTGAAAATTCTAATAAATATATAAAAGAATTAAGAAGTAATATAAGTCATAATAAATTTTATGAAACAAAAGCAATTAGAGATGGAAATAAATCTGTTGATATTATAAAAGTTAGTGACTTAGATGATCAAATAAGTTCTGTTATATGGGAAATTGAATATTTAATAAATAAAAAAGGAATAGATTTTTCTGAAATAGGTATTATATATCCATATAACAAGAAAAAACTAAAAAATGGTAATACAATATATTTCCAATATATGCTTAAAAAAGCATTAGAAGAAGCAGAAATACCATATATATATGCAGAAGATAATTTAACTAACATAAGTAAAAAAATCGGTGTTACGATGTCTAATATCTACACAATAAAAAATTTAGAATATAAGGCAATAATAGTTTGTGAGTTAGAAATGCTATACAATCATACAATACATGATAAACAACAAGATTATCAAATAAATGACTTTGTAGGAGATTTAAATAAAGTATATTTAGCTATAAATAGAGCTTGTGATTATTTAAGTATAATTACAACATTTAATGAAAATTCTAGTGATATAATAAAGCTTCTTATAGAGTCTAAATAAAAAAGAAGCACTAATGTGCTTCTTTTTTATAGATGTTTAAATGAATGATAAAATAAAGTCTTTAAAAAACCAAAAATAAGAGAGAACTAATATTCCTAGAATGATTCTATAATATCCAAATACTTTAAAGTCATGTTTCTTAATATAATCCATTAAGAATTTTATAGCAAAGACTGAAACAACAAATGCTACAATAGAACCTGTTGCTAAAACTATCCATTCAAAACCACTAAATGCAAAACCAGACTTTACAAGTTTTAAAGCACTAGCACCAAGCATAGTAGGTATAGCTAAGAAGAATGAGAACTCTGCTGCTACATATCTAGATGCACCAAGTAAAACAGCACCTATGATTGTAGAACCAGACCTAGACGTACCAGGTATAAGAGCTAAACATTGGAATAAGCCTATACCAAGAGCTAATTTATATGTAAGCTGAGAAAAATCATTAACCTTAGGTCTTTTATTTCCATTTTCAAGAACAATCATAACTATTCCATACACTATAAGCGCTATAGAAACTGTAGTATAGTTAAAGAATAATTCGTCTATTTTATCATCGAATAATAAACCAAGTATTCCAGATGGTATGACAGCTACTATAACTTTAAGCCATAAATCTATAGTTTCACTTTTTTGTATTCTTGTTTTTGAACTATCAAATGGATTTAGTTTTTTAAAGAATATTGTAAGTACAGCAAGGATTGAACCAAACTGAATTACTACTAAAAAAGTACTTTTAAAAGTATCAGACATATTCAGTTTTATAAATTCATTAACTAGTATCATATGTCCAGTACTACTTACAGGCAGCCATTCAGTGATACCTTGAACTACGCCTAAAATAATAGCTTTTAAAATATCAAGCATATTAATTACCTCCAATATAAAATCGTAATGACTAAAAAAGCGTCAACTATAAAAGTATAACAATATTATAAAGTATATTCAATATATAATATTAAATACTAAAAAAACATAAAAATTTAGAAAGGAGTTACTATGTATACTACAAAAGTATTAGATGATTATGAGTATGAAATCTTTAAAAGTTTTTCTAGAAAACTAAGTATAACAACAAGACATGACTATTTATCTAAAGTAATATTATTTAAGGAATTTTTAGATGAGAAAGAATTAATTTATGCAACAAAATATGATTGTAAAAAGTTTATAGATTATATAAAAGAAAAATATGCAAAATCTACATGTGAAAAGATATATAGTTATTTACATAGTTTTTATAACTTTTTAATTAAAGAAGAATACATAGAAATTAATCCGTTTAGATACGTAGAAAAACCAGTAGTTACAAGAATAAAGACTAAAGATGATGTACTTAGTATACAGGAAATAAATAGACTTATAGATATTTTACATAAATTAAATATTAGAGATAGAGTAATAATAATATTTTTAATAACAACAGGCTGTTTATTAAATGAACTTGTCAACTTAAAATGGAAAGATCTTATGATTGATGAAAAAAATAATTATTATACTAAGTTAGGAAAAGGTAGAAAAGAAAGAATAGTTAAACTTCACCCATATTGTTTTAAGTTAATAGAAGATTATAGAGATTACTCAGGATTAGAAGTAGTTATAAGGCCAACTGAAGACTTTGTATTTACAACACAAAAAAGTAATTCTATAACAGATAGGAATGTAAGGTTAATAGTAAGTAAAGCATTAGACTTAGCAGGTCTTTCTAGATATTCAGCAAAGGATTTTAGACATTCATTCGCAGCTATATCTTTAAGATTAGGTGCAGAAGAAGAAGATATAAAAAATCAGCTAGGTTGGAGTGATAAATATTATGCAATAAGATATAAATATGTTTTGAATTTTGTT
>JAVXLU010000174.1:0-3072 GCA_036646635.1 Romboutsia sp. | reverse complement strand
TAAAAGGAGAATAAAAAATGAAAGGTTTAATAAGAAATAATTTTTATTCAGTTGGAAGTGCTCTAAAATGGACTATAGCTTTTTGCATTGTTGTAAATTTTGCAGTCATAATTGCAGCAGGGAGAATTACTATCAATAATACTATGTTAACAATGTTAATAGTTGGACAAACAATATCTTTTACAGGTTTGGCTGGAATTGCCCTTGAAAAGGATAACGCTTCAAAGTGGAGTAAATATGAAAGAACTTTACCAGTAAAAATACATGATATTACAATGGCAAGATATATTTCTTTCATAATTTTTTCTGTTATAGGAATTTTGTTTGCCACACTTACTGTAGTATTATTATCTGTTATTTCAGCTCAACCAATGAACATGGAAAGAGTAGGCTATGGATACAGTTTTGGAATTACATATTCTCTTTTAGTTCCAGCACTGTTATATCCATTAGTATTAAAATTCGGAGCAGATAAAGTAAATACACTCCTACTTACTTCCATGGTAATTACATTGTTTTTATTTAATGGTGGAAGTGTAATTTTAACACCATACTTTATTAATATAAACAATGCAAATATGATTTATAGAATAGGTTGGATTTCTATTAGTGCGATAATGTTTATATCTTCTTATTTTATCTCTATTTCTATATATAAGCGAAAAGAATTTTAATTTATTATTAGCACACCATCATATCAAACCAAAACAAAAAATAGAATAAAATTTTGATAATAAAGTGCCTACTGATGCAACCGTCGATAGGCATTTTTTTCTTCAAGTCTTTTTCTTTTTAAACTTGCTATAATAGCATCACGTTATCTAATATATTTAATAAAATACTTCTTTTGCACATTGTCTTATAGAAAGTCCTAATATTATTAATTCGCAGTATTTAAGTAATCGACGCTTGCAGATGGTATCTATATTATAACCTGTTTTATATATAATTAATAACAAAGTAAGCTAATATAGCCAAAAAATAAAAAATTATGTTATAAAGGACTTAACTTTTAAAGTTGAGGTAGGGTAGAATTATGTTATAAATGGAATTTTCAAAAGTAATTGAGGGTAATATTAAGGTGATTTATTATGAAAAAATTTGAAACTTTTTTATCATAGTATATGTCTATTAGAATATAGAAGGTTTTAACGAGTAAGGGGAATATAGATAAGGAGAAAATAAATGAATAAATTGGTTTTGTTCTCAAGTATAAGAGATAAAGAAGGTTTAAGTGAAGAACAGCTAACAAAAAAGGCTAGAAGAGGGGATGTTGGTTGTTTTGAAGAGTTAGTAAAAAAATATAAGTCATATTTATATAAAATAGGTTATAGCTATACAAAAAATGAAGATGATACATTAGATTTAATACAAGAATGCACATATCGAGCTTGGTTAAACATAAAGCATCTAAAGAAAGACACATCTTTTAAGTTCTGGATTTCAAAAATACTTATTAATATAGCTATAAGTTCATATAGAAAAGATAGCAAAATAGTGATAATGGAGACGGATAAAGAGATTGTTTGTAAAGATGAGTTTGCATCTATTGAAAAGAAGGTCGACTTATATGAGGCAATAGATTTATTAAAACCAGAGTATAAAACAGTAATAATATTGAAATATTTTGATGATAAGACAATAGAAGATATATCATATTTTATGGACATTCCACAAAATACAGTTAAAACCTATCTTAGGAGAGCTAAGGATTGTATAAAGAGTATACTTAAGGAGGATTATTTATATGAAGAATAATTATTTTGAAAATATAAATGTTTCGAAAAATATAGATAGTGCAATTGAGAAAGGTATAAATCAAGCTTGTAGGGAAAAGAGAAGAAGAAAGCTAAAAAAATATATGGTTGCATCTGTAGTAGCACTAGTTATAGTAGGAAGTACTACAGTTTTTAATAAGGATGTTTTTGCAAATGCAAAAAATATATTTTATGATATAGCTAGTTATTTAGGCATAGAATCAGATATAAGTAATTATAAGACGATAATAAATAAATCAATAACTAATAGTGGGTATACAATTAAATTAAATGAAGTTGTTTTAGATAAAAATGAATTAACAGTATCATCAGTGATAAAATCTGAAGATAATCCATTTGAAGGATTTCCTTCAGTGGTAGAAGCTCTATATATAAATGGAGAAAGATTATATGTAAATTCAAATGCAAGCTCTGAAAATAAAGATGATTATACTTTGAATCAAGTTACAACTTATTTTTTAGATGAGAATATAGAAGGAGATGTTGATATAAAAATTGAGTATTCAGGAATACAGTTACTTAATGATACTGGTTCAAAAAATATAGATGGGGAATGGATATTTGACTTTAAAACAAACACAGATGAATTAATTAAAGATACTGTTTCGATTGATTTAAATAAAAAATTTAAATTTAAGAATGGAGAATCTATAAAATTAAAAAAATATGTTAGCAATGGTTTAGGTCAAAAAATTGAATTTGAGGAAAGTAAAAATGGAATTAATTATGATATGAAAATTATTGGAAAGGATAATTTAGGGAATAATATAGAATTATATATACCTAATAGAAGTGATGGAAAGGGAGTTTTTAAGTTAGATAATAGTAAGGGCTCAATTGATCCAAAGGCTAATACTTTAACACTTTCTTTGCAAGGGAGAGAATCAAATGAAGATAGCTGGGTTAAAGTTGGGTCAGATTTTAATGTTAAGTTATTAAAATAAATTTAGAAATTTAAAATCCATTTATTTAAATTTAATATTTATTGTTTTAATATAAAAAACAGTACATGAAATAAGAACTCTATTTCAGGTACTGTTTTTGAGTTTGAGGTTATATAGCATCTTTAAATATTTAAAAGCATATATTAGCTTTATGTAAAGATGAATAGATAGGAGGAGAGGCATATAAAAGAATCTATAATGATTGCGGGAGCAATTGTATCCATTTGTATTGGCTCTGGCTTCGCAACAGGACAAGAATTGTTGCAGTTTTTCACAGCACATGGATATAAAGGTTTATTTACAGGATTAATATGTATGATAACTATGTGTTATTGTTGTTCTACATTATT
>JAVXLU010000173.1:0-3349 GCA_036646635.1 Romboutsia sp. | reverse complement strand
AGCTATAGCATCATATTATTTTAGTGAAAATAATATTAAAACAACTGTATTAGAAAAGAAAAGGATAGCTCATTTAAGTACAAGTGTAACCACATCACTTTTACAATATGAACTAGATGATAATCTATCCGATCTTAAAGAGTATACAACTATTGAAAATGCCTTGAAATCTTATAAATTAGGACTTAAAGCCCTTGATGAAATAAAAGAATTTATAAATAAGTATGGAAATAAATGTGATTACAAAAAAAGAGATACACTACTTTATACATCAAAAGAGAATGAAGTAAATGGAATAAAAATAGAATATAACCTTAGAAAAGAAAATGGATTAGATGTTGAATATATAGATAAAAAAAGTAGTGAGTATAGTTTAGATATAAAAGCAGGTATAAGATCAAAAAATGGTGGAGCAGAATTAGATCCATACAAATACACAAGTCAATTACTTGAGGTAGCGTCAAGTAAAGGTACAAATATATATGAAAATACAGAAGTTGTAGACTTAATTCATTATGATAATTATGTGGAGGTTATAACAGAGTATGGCTATAGAGTTAAAGCTAAAAAAGTTATAGTTGCAACAGGGTATAATACCCAGTTATTTACTAAACGAAATTTTGGAACTAAAACAACTACATTTAATGTAGTTACGAAGCCTGTTTTTAACTTTGATGGATGGAATGATAAAATACTTATAAGAGATAATTGTGACCCTTATAATTATCTAAGAACTACCGCAGATAATAGAATTATAATTGGTGGTGAAGATGTTGATTTTATACCCGATATATTTAATGAAAAGTTAGCTAATGAGAAGTATGATATATTAGAAAATAGGTTGAAATCAATGTTTAAAGATATTAAAAATATAGAAATAGATTTTAAATATTGTGGAACTTTTGCATCAACACCTGATAATTTAGGGTTTATTGGTCCTGATAAAAAACATAATAATTTATGGTATCTATTAGGATATGGTGCAAATGGAATTTTATTTGCAATACTAGGAGCAATGATGCTATCACAGATGTATAATGGAAAAGAAAATAAAGATATGCAGTTATTTAGAGTAGATAGATTTGATAATTAATAAAAATTAAATAAAGACAAGTATTGTTATTAAAAAATACTCAAATGAGAGCTTGCTTAATAGAATTAGGATTTATAGACAATGTTGAAGATTCTACTATATTAACTCAAAAACAAGATGATTTAACATTAGCAATAGCAAAGGGAATATGTAGTTAAATATGATAAACCTATATTCGTTAATAAAAAGAATAAAGCTAGTATACCTTTAGTTTGTGAGTCGTATGCTGGTGTATTTGAGTAAAGAGTCTATAGTTTTTACTACTACGAATCCTGAAAATAGGTATATAAGGTTGACATATGTAAATGGTACAAATAATATAAGAGATTTTTATATTAAATTAAAATTAAAAGCTAAAAATATATATGATATAATAAAGATAATATTGGACTGTATCAAGAGATTATAATTAAGGAGCAAGTAAATTGATAACAGAGGAATTAATAAAAGAAGGTATAAGTAAAGCATATGTAAGATTAGTATGTTCGTATGCAGGAATGAGTTATTCTGAACCTGAATATGATTATGGTATAGATGGAACAATAAAGGAAGTTAAAGTAAGAGGAAGTAGGTATATAGAATCAGGATACGGCATAGATTTTCAATTAAAGTGTACAACAAACATTGAAATCGAAGATGGAAAAGTAAAATATAAACTAGAGGCAAAAAATTATAATGATTTAATAGATGAGGATGTATTATTTCCGAGAATATTAATATTATATAACTTACCTAAAGATAAAGCTAAGTGGATTAATGTTACAAAAGATAAAACTGAGTTAACAAAATGTGCTTGGTGGTGTTCTTTAAAAGGTAAAGAAGAGACAAATAATTCTAGTTCAAAAACTATTTATATTGATGAGAATCAAATATTTGATTCTGAAGTAATATCTAAAATAATAGATGATATAAAGGGAGGTGAAATTATATAATGTTTAAAAATTTAGAAAGTATTAAACTAAGTGATTTATATCAATATCTGTATAACAATCATTGGAAACAAATTAATACAAAATTAAATAATGCTAAAAGGTTTGAAAAGACATATGATGGCGATACGTTTATATTGATAGTACCTAAAAGTGATGAATTATCAGATTATAAACAAAGAATATACGAAGCTATAAAAACGTTAAGTGAGTTAGAAGATATTGAAGTAAGTAATTTGATTAGCTCGATATGTGAAGTTAATATAGATAAGATGGATATTAGATTAGTTAGTGAAGATTTTAATAAAGGAACAATTCCGTTAAATATAGCCAACAATATAATACCTTTTACAAGAGAAATCATAATATCTAGTGCTTGTGTTGAAGAAAATCCTAGAGCTAGATATAATAAACCAACTAAGAAAGCATTGGAATATGGTGATATATTTAAACTTGGCCAAACAAAAGTGGGAAGTTATATAATTTCAGTTGAAGCAGATTTAGGTATGAGTGAAGATGATGAAACTCCTTTTGAAAGAAGAATATTAGATAGAGTACAAGAATCAATATATCAAATAGTTAATAGTGATAGTTGTGATATTAATGAATATTATAAGAATGGATTAAATGGAAATATATGTGAGGCATTTGCTAAGTTAAAAGATATAAAACAACCTATAGATATAGAATATAATTTTATAAAGTCTAAAACTATAAAAGATAACAAAAATATTCCATCCAAAATATCTATAAATAATGATATTTTTGAAAAAGCTGAAAAATTATCTGTGAAATTTAAGGAAATACAAGCAAATGAAGAGGTTTCAATAATAGGAAAGATTAAAAATATAGATCTGTATAGTATAGATGAAGGTAATAAGAGTGGATATTTAACCGTTAATTTTATCTATTTAGATGAAAAAAAGAAAAGAAATGTAAAAATATATGTAGAAGGTGAAAAGTTTGATTTAGCATGTGATGCTTTTAAAGAACATTTAGATGTTAAAGTGACCGGATTATTAGATAAAAGTGCAAGAACTTGGTGCATAGATGATGTGAAAATATTTGAGGTATAATATATAGAATCTATAGATTTTTTATATATTAAGAAATGAAAAATAAATAATGAAAATTTACAGTTATAGGATGAGGGGAAGAGTAGTCAACTGACGAAAGACTTAAATACCGAGATTTTCAGGTATTTGTCTGAAGGAAGTGACTACTCTTCCCCTTATCCGGGTTTAACTACTACGAAAAAATTAAATAAAGATATATTTTTTATTCAAGTATTTTTGTAACAATACATATAAAAAAATCTTATTATATA
>JAVXLU010000172.1:0-3356 GCA_036646635.1 Romboutsia sp. | reverse complement strand
CCTTATTTTTTAAACTTATTTTAATTATAAATACATACTTAAATATTATCAACTAAATAATATTTTAATTCCAATAAAAATAAGTATCTCTTAATAGTTAACTTAATTTAGAGATACTATCTTCATTCTTAATAAATAGAATATTTATTCCATATTATATTTTTTCATTAATTCTACTAATATGTCATTTTTATCTAAACTATGTATAGCATCTACAAATCTTATTGTACCTGTTTTAGCTCTCATTACTACTGATTGTGTTTTAGCCTTATTAAATCCTACGTGTCTCACACCTTGTAGTAAATCTCCTTCTGTTATTCCTGTTGCTGCAAAGAATAAGTTATCTCCTTTTGCTAAATCATCTATACTTAAAACTTTTTCTAAGTCTTCATCTGAGAATCCCATTTCATGACATCTAATTCTTTCTTGATCACTTAATGGATATATTTGAGCTTGCATATCTCCGCCCATACATTTTATAGCTGCTGCTGTTATTACACCTTCTGGACCTCCACCAATACCCATAAGCATATCTATACCAGTTTCTTCAAAACAAGTAGCTATACCAGTTGCTACATCTCCATCTCCAAACATTTGAATTCTAGTTCCTAATTTTCTAGCCGCTTCAACTATATCATTGTGTCTTTCTCTATCTTGTACTGTTATAGTCATTTGTGTTGTTTTCTTACCTAATGCTTTTGCTACTGCTATTATATTATCTTCTGGAGTTTTACTTAAATCTATTGCTCCTTTAGCTTTAGGTCCTACTATTATTTTTTTCATATATGTATCTGGTGCATTTAATAAACTTCCTTTTGATCCCATAGCTATTACTGATATTGCATTTGGAAGTCCCTTAGCTATTAATGTAGTTCCATCTAATGGATCTACAGCTATATCTACTTCCATTCCATCTTCAGTTTGCATACCTACTTTTTCTCCAATATATAGCATAGGGGCTTCATCTAGCTCACCTTCCCCTATTACAACTTCTCCGCTAATTTTTACTGATTCAAAAGCTTTTCTCATAGCTTCTACTGCTGCACCATCTGCACCATTTTTATCACCTTTTCCCATAAATTGTGATGATACTAATGCTGCTGCTTCCGTTACCCTAACAAGTTCTAATGCTAAATTTCTATCCATAATAATATACTCATCTCCTTAGTTAGTTTTGTTAATGAAAATTATATATTATATTTATTAATTAGTAAACATATATCTATACTTTAAGTTATTAGTATGCTATATTAGCTCATATTTTAAATATAGTATTGATTATATATTATATAAGCCTCTAGATAGTTAAATTTTTTATGTATTTTCGCTTTACATAAAAACGATTATTACTTACTATTATACACGTTATATGATTTAATTTTATTTGTTTATTCCGGTCAATATCTTTTACTTCTATGTTATTACTTATTAATATTTCATTCAATTCACTTAAACTATCTTTAAACATTTATAATTCCATATTTATGATACTAAGCTTACCATAAAATCATATCACTACCACAATTGTTGCATTTGCATGAATTAACTACAAAGATTTCTATTAATCTCTTCTTACAACTATAAACCCCTTCGGGTGTATATGCTGTGTTAATTTCCCTATAAATTCTAAAATATTTATTATTTTTATAACTTTTATATTTTCTCTATCTGTTCCTATTACTATTATACACAATTTTTTTATAGATTTTAAACTACCATAATTCCCTTGTAATTTAAAAAAAGTTAGTCTTTAAAAATAAAGACTAACTTTTACTATTGAACCATTGATACAAATACACTTATTAGTGCAGTCATGCTTGTTATTATAAGAACTCCTGCTATGGATATAGCTATCATCTTATTTCTCTTCTTTTGTTTAACGTTTGCCATCTGTTTCATCCCCTAAATTATTTATTTTTTCAAATTTGTCATTAATTTTTTTAAATATTCTATAAATTCATCTTTAAGCTCAGGCCTTTTAAGTGCAAAGTCTACTGTTGCTTCTAAAAATCCTAACTTATCTCCTACATCATATCTTCTACCTTCAAAATTATACGCATACATAGCCTCTTTTCTAGACAATTCTTTTAAGGCATCTGTAAGTTGAATTTCTCCACCTTTTCCAGTTGGTAAATCTTTTAATATATCAAATATTTCAGGAGTTATTATATATCGACCTAAAATCGCTATATTAGATGGAGCTTTTCCTGGTTCTGGTTTTTCTACTAAATCTTTAACTTTATACACTCTATCCTCTATATGCTTTGATGCTATTATTCCATACTTATTTGTATCTTTGGGATCTACTTTCTGAACACCTAATATTGTAGTTCTATACTCTTCATATGCATTCATAAGTTGTTTTAAACATGGAACTTTATTATCAACTATATCATCACCTAACATTACTGCAAATGGCTCATCACCAATAAAATGTCTTGCACAGTAAATTGCATCACCTAAACCTTTAGGTTCTTTCTGTCTTATATAATGTATGTTTATCATATTAGATATTCCTTGAACTATATCTAATAATTCTTTTTTTCCTTTATGTTCTAACTCTAATTCTAACTCTACCGATTTATATAGGAATAGGTAAAACTTTGAAGTTATCTCCATCTTTTCCCCTCCTCCACACCGTACGTGAGAGTTTCCCCTCATACGGCGTTCCAACAATTTGAATTTTAGTATATTCTAATTAAATAACTGAATTTTCTACTAACTTTATTAAATAATTAACTTTTTTTAAACCTTTATCTTCTAATTGTAATTCATTTAGATACTTAGCTATTGTACCTAAACTTGAACTATGTACCACTATCTGAGCTTGCGTTGTTAGCCACATAAATTTGTGTGGATTAGTTATTTTCCTTCTTGACTGTAATTGCATATATTTTAGCTACCAAGTATTTATGTGTATAGTTTAAAATTTTATTTTGTATCCTTTTTTACAAATCCATTTTTATCAAGAATATTTTGCATATTATAATATTCATTATTTATTAGTAATTGTTTTTTATCTAAGGTTAAGCTTTCCTCCAAGTCTATTACTTCCTCTTATGTATAAATACAACATTAGTTTCATATCTATTAGTCTTACTCGAACCTTCGATTATTCAGTATTTAATTATCAACGTTCAAATTGTCTAGTGGCTATTGCTAAAATATCATTACAATATTAATCATCGCTTCATGCCACTACTCTCTCTTAGATTAAGATAAGTTATACTAACTAGCTTTCCTTATCAATACTTCCTAGGCGGTAAAACCTCCATACTCCAAGCTTTCCTTGTTCCGATATCACTATCCATTATTATATATACCCTTAGGTCGTTGGTATGAGCCTGTAAGCTTGA
>JAVXLU010000171.1:0-3384 GCA_036646635.1 Romboutsia sp. | reverse complement strand
TTAGCAATACGTTTATAAGGATTAGCCTTACGTATTTGACAAACTATATTAAATTCTTTATAAACTTAAATAAAATTATAGAAAGTATATTAATTCATTTTTACTAAGTTTACATTAATAAGAAACTAAAATAATTAAATAAATATCCTGTTATAATTATACCAACAGTTACTATGGCTATAAATATAGCAAGTAATTTAGGTTTAACAACTTTGCTTAACATTATAATAGATGGAAGAGATAATGCAGTGACACTCATCATAAATGCAAGTACAGTTCCTATTGGAACTCCAGCCATAAATAATGCTTCAGCTATTGGTATAGTCCCAAATATATCAGCATACATTGGTATAGCAACTACAGCAGCTATAATAACAGAGAATGGATTTTTATCTCCAAGTACAGCAAGTATAGCGTCTTGTGGTATCCAGTTGTGTATTAATGCCCCTATACCAACTCCAATTAAAACATATTTATAAACATTTTTAACTATTGTTAAAGTATCTTCTTTGGCATAGTTTAATCTTTGTTTTTGATTGAAATTTTCAGATTCATCATAAAGATCTCTAGTATTCTCATTATATGTTTGGATTTGATCATCTAAGTTAAGTTTACTTATTATAGTTCCACCAACAATAGCAATTACAAGACCTAAGACTACATACGTAATAGACACATTCATTCCAAAGAATCCTGCAAGCAATAATAATGATGCCATATCAACCATAGGTGATGAAATTAAAAATGAAAAAGTCACACCAAGTGGTAAGCCTGCATTAGAAAACCCTATAAATATAGGAATACTTGAACAAGAGCAAAAAGGAGTAACAGTTCCAAGTAATGCAGAAACAGTTGCACCACTTATTCCTTTAAATTTCATTAAAATCTTTTTAGTTCTTTCTGGTGGGAAGTAACTCTGTATATAAGATATAAAGAATATTAGGACACATAATAGTGTTAAAATCTTAAGGGTATCGTACATGAAAAATTGAATACTTCCTCCTAATCTAGATGAAACATCTAGATTTAATACATTTTCAACAAATAAGGTAATTAAATCAGATAGCCATTCCATACCTAATATTTGTTCTGTGAAAAACTTAAATATTGTCATAAAACCTCCAAAAGTATACATCAAAAAAATTTGATGTTAAAAATAAAAAGGTAAAAGTTCTATTAATTTCAATAAAATATATAATCATATAAATAAAATGCTGATATAATAATTAATAAAATCTTAAACATTCTATAACTATTATATCAATTTTTTTTGATTTGGCAACTACTTATGAAATAAATTTTGAATTGTTTCATAAGTTAAGATTTTAGATAGTGTATCTTTATTTACAGAATAGAAATTCCACTTACCTTCTGATGTTTTATTTATAAGATTTGCAGATAAAAGCATTTTTAGATGATAAGATAGTTTTGACTGAGAAATATCAAATATATCAACTAACTCACAAACACATACACTTTCTGAAGAATATAGCTTTTTTAATATGGATAATCTTATAGGATCTGATAAAGCTTTAAAAACTAAATCTATATTATTCATAATGATACCTCCATGGTTAATAATAGTATTATTATATCAAATATTTGTTACTTAATCATATAAAATGTTATTTTATTAAATATATTGAATTAAATTTATACATAGAGAAGATAATAAAACAATATTAAAACATTATCGAAAAATAAATCAAAAAAAATTGATTTAATGATTTACAAAATTTGATGTTTAGCATATCATATGAGAATAAGTGAATATGTTGATATGAAAAAATAAAGAGGAGATGTTATGAAGACGATACAAATATTAAAAGCTTTAGGTGATGAAACTAGAATAAGAATAATTAATATTTTACGAGAAGGACCTTTATGTGTATGTGAAATAGAATCAATTCTTGAAATAACACAATCTAATGCTTCTAGACATTTAAATAAGTTAATGAATGCAAATTTAGTTACTTATTATAAAGAAGCGAAGTATGTTTACTATAAATTAGATGAAGAAACTTTAAATCAATATGAGTATATAAGAGTGTTCTTAGCTAATGAATTAGATAAAGAGGAAAAATTAAAGAATGACTATCAAGTTATAATAGCTTATAGGAATGCTGGATTAAATTGTGATACGGTATCACAAGTAAAAGATATAATTTGTAAATTAAACAATAAAGAACAACTTTAGGAGGTAGCAGGATGAAAATAGCAGTAATATCAGATATACATAGTAATGTATATGCTCTAAATGAAGTATTAGGAGATATAGAAAAAAGAAATGTAGATATGATAGTTTGCACTGGCGATGTAGTAGGATATGCAACAAGAGCAAATGAATCTATAGAATTGCTAAAGAAAAATAAAATACTTACTATAATGGGGAACTATGATGATGCAATAGGTAATTTTAGATTAATCTGTGGATGTGATTATCCAGATCCTAAAGATGCTCAAAAAGCAGCCTCTTCTATGAGTTTTACATTAGAAAATACTAGTGATGAGAACAAAGAATATCTAAGGAATTTACCCAGAGAAGCAATATTTACTTTTAATGAGAAAAAAATAAGATTTGTTCATGGAAGTACTAGACTTATAAATGAATACTTAAAAGAAAATTCTACTCAAGCAGAAGAAGTTATGAATGAGTTAGTAGAAGACATTTTAGTTTGTGGTCACACTCATATACCATATGCTAAGTATTATGGTGAAAAATTACTTGTAAATGCAGGTAGTGTAGGAAAGCCAAAGACAGGGAAACCAAAGGCTAACTATGTAATAATAGATATGAAAAATAATGATGAAATAAGTAAAAATGCTTCTTCAGTAGAAGTAGAAATAGTAGAGGTTTCTTATGATTTTGAAAAAATAGCACAAGAAATAGAAGAGAATGAAACATTACCAAGTGATTTTGCAAGATTAATAAGAGAAGGTAGTTCAAAATAGAATTAAGTTTAAGGTGAAAAATCACCTTAAGTATAAATAAACATATTCACATATTTGAATATGATAATATAAACAAGGGGGAAAATTACCTCATAACGTAGCGGCTCCAGCTGGTATGATAGGTGCTAGTAATTTCTTTGAACTTGCAGTTGCAGTTGCAATAGCCTTATTTGGACTTAACTCAGGAGCAGCACTAGCTACTGTTGTTGGGGTACTTGTTGAAGTGCCAGTAATGATTGCATTAGTTACTATAGCTAATAGAACTAAGCACTGGTTTGCAAAATAAATATAGTTAATAAAAAGGGGTGACTATAAATGTCAAGAGACTGGTATCCAGTTATAAATTATAAAAAATGTGATGCTTGTGGTGCATGTATAGAAATCTGCATAGGACACGGCTTTAAAACCAGTAAACCCTAAAGCTCTGCTACC
>JAVXLU010000170.1:0-3441 GCA_036646635.1 Romboutsia sp. | reverse complement strand
AATGAAGTAACTAAGTCTTTAGAGACTAAAAGAATATTAATAGAAAAACTTATAGCAGCAGGATTTGAAATAAGCTATGATTTCCATCCAGATACAGAACTTGTTATATCAATTGGTGGTGATGGATCTTTTTTAAAAACAATTCATGACTTTGAATTCCCTGAAGTACCAATTGTTGGAATAAATACAGGACATCTTGGTTTTTTCCCAGATATCTCTCCTGACCATATAGATATATTTATTGAGTCTTATTTAAAAAAAGATTATGTTATTCAAGATATTTCACTTATACAAGCTAGTGTTTGCACAAATAAACATTGCTTAGATATATTTGCTATAAATGAAGTAGTCGTAAAAGGTGATAAATCTAGAACTATTCATCTTAATTTAAAAGTAAATGATAATAATATACAAAACTTCAGTGGCGATGGAATGATTATATCTACTCCTACAGGCTCTACAGCATATAATTATGCTGCTGGTGGAAGCATTGTTGATCCAAGCTTAAACCTCATGCAACTTACGCCTCTTCACCCTATAAATACAAATGCATACAGATGCTTTACATCTAGCATAATATTTTCTAATGAGTCTGTAATAAACATTATTCCTGAATATCGATTTGAAGATTCTATACTAATAGTTATTGATGGTGTTGAACATAGATATAGTCAAATATCAGATATAAAAATATTTATATCTGATGTAAAGATAAATCTACTTCGAATGTCAAATTATGAATTTTGGAGTAGAGTTTCTGATAAATTTTTATAATACATACTTAGGAGGAATTTTACATGAAAATAGGTGTTATGAGTGATACACACGGAAGCTTACTTTATTTTGAAAAAGCACTTGATGTATTAAATAATTGTGATTTTATACTACATTGTGGGGATGTTTTATATCATGGACCAAGAAATTCATTACCAGAAGGATACAATCCAAAAGAACTTGCTGTAAGATTAAATGAAGTTGAAAATATACTTATTGCTAAAGGAAATTGTGATTCAGATGTAGATCAAATGGTAATAAACCATCCAATTCAAACGCCTTATGTTGTAAGTCAATTTGAAAAACTTAGAGTCTTAGTAACTCATGGATATGTTGAATCTAAAGAAGATATAATAAAAAAGGCAAAATCTATGAATGCTCATATGCTTATATGTGGCCATACTCATGTAAAAGAGATGTACCTAGACGATAATCTAATAGTTTTAAATCCGGGTAGTACGTCTATACCTAAAGATAATACTCATTCAGTTGCAACTATTGAAATAATAGGTGCAGATTATCATGAATTAGATTTAGATATAAATTTAATAGATATAAATAGTGGTCAAATCATAGATTTAGATTAGGAGCATAAAAAAATTGAGTTGTATTAATACAACTCAATTTTTTTATTATTTTATGATTTTTGTGTATACTTTTGAGCTATTTTTACTATAAGTTGAGCACATTTTTCCATTGATTCTATTGATATACACTCATTTTTACTATGGAAATTTATCCCACCTGTAAATATATTTGGGCAAGGAAGGCCTATAAAAGATAATCTAGCTCCATCTGTACCACCTCTTATTGGTAATATAAGTGGCTCTATACCTATTTCATTCATAGCTTCTTGAGCTATATCAACTATAAATTTAACAGGTTCTACTTTTTCTTTCATATTAAAGTATTGATCTTTTAATTCTAAATTAATTCTTCCATCATACTTCTTATTTAAATTATTTATACTTTCAATCATATAAGATTTTCTTTGTTCAAATGTTTTCTTATCATGATCTCTTATTATATAAATCATACTTACATTTTCAACATTTCCATTTATATCATTTAGATGGTAGAAACCTTTATATCCTTCTGTAGTTTCAGGTCGCTCATTTTCTGGGAATATTTGAGATATTTTAGATGCTATATGAAGTGCATTAACCATTTTATTTTTAGATGCTCCTGGATGAACATTTCTTCCTTGAATAGTTATTGTTGCTCCAGCTGCATTAAAGTTTTCATACTGAAGTTCTCCCATTATTCCACCATCTATTGTATATGCATATTTCGCTCCAAATTTTTCAACATTAAATAAATTTGCACCTCTGCCTATTTCTTCATCTGGTGTAAATCCTATCTTTATATCTCCATGCTTTATTTGCGGATTATTTATTAAATACTCTATTGCTGTAACTATTTCTGATATTCCTGCTTTATCATCTGCTCCAAGTAATGTAGTCCCATCTGTAACTATTAAGTCTTGCCCTATAAATTTAGTTATTTCTGGGTAATCTTTAATACTTGTAATTATATTCAATTCTTTATTTAAAACGATATCTTGTCCATCATATTTTTTAACTATTCTTGGCTTAACATTTTTACCTGAAACATCTGGTGCTGTGTCTAAATGAGATATAAATCCTATTGTATCTATTCCTTCTGTATTACCTTTTAATGTGGCCATTACATAACTATTTTCATCTACATTAGCATCCTTTAAACCTAATGATTTTAATTCTTCAACTAAGTAATTAGCAAATATTCTTTGTCCTTCTGTTGATGGACAGTTTGAATTTTTAGGATTTGCAGTCGTATCAAATGTAACATACTTCAAAAATCTTTCTACTACTTTTTCTCTCATGTTTTAATCCTTCTCTCTTTTGTTTATATTGACTATTATACTTTAAGTATTACCATTATATTACTATTTAATATAATTTTTTTCTATTTTTTTACTATGTAACAAAAAAACACTGCTATATGCAGTGTTTTCTCTATGTGAAAATTCTTATTTTCTTTATTCTATTTTTCTCTAAACTTTCTATACAAAATCTTATACTATCAACTTCGATAACTTCATGTTCTTCAGGTAATCTTCTTAGATAACCTATTATGAAACCACCTATAGAATCAAATTCTTCAGATTCTAGTTTTACTCCTATAAGGTCATTTATATCAGAAATTTTTGTACTTCCTTCAACAATATACTCATCTTCTTTTATTACTACTATATCATCATCTTCTTCATCATATTCGTCATCTATATCTCCAACTATTACTTCTACTAAATCTTCTATAGTTATTAATCCCGATGTACCACCGTACTCATCTACAACTATAGCCATTTGATTTTTTTCTATTTTCATTTCTTCAAGAAGTTGAGTTATCTTTTTAAATTCATATGTGAAGAATGGCTCTCTTATATAATTTTTAATATCAAATTCTTTTATTTCATCATCATCTAAAAATATTACATCTTTTATATTAAGTATACCTATAATATCATCTATTGAGTCTTGATATACAGGTAATCTACTTAATTTTTCATGTTTAAACATTTCTATTATTTCATCATAACTATCTTCAGAATTTATAGCTATCATATCTAATCTTTGAACCATAGCTTCTTTAGCTTGCATATCACCAAATTGGAATACATTATTT
>JAVXLU010000169.1:0-3519 GCA_036646635.1 Romboutsia sp. | reverse complement strand
CCCCTGATAACCTTAATTAAAATCTCTATTCCCAATACCCCTTTTGAACGGATATATTTTATATCCATTTAAATATTAAATTGACTACGGAAATCAATTTAATGAAAAAAAAGAGCTTCCCCGAGCTCTTTTTTTTTATACTTTTTTAACTTTGACAATAGACCTGTATAGGTTTTTTTTGATATAATTTATTTATTATACAAAATATAATTAATATATTTTAAAAATAGGAGAATATTATTATGACTAAAAAGAAAGTTGCTATAGTTTTTACTGGTGGTACTATATCTATGACAGTTGACGAAAAAGTTGGCGCTGCTATACCAACACTATCAGGTGAACAAATAATGTCAATGGTTACTAATATTGATAGAGTTGCAGATGTTGAAGTTCTTAATTTTGATGAAATACCAGGACCTCATATAACTCCAGAAAGAATGATGGAATTAAAAAATTATGTTAATAATTTACTTATAAGAGAAGATATATCCGGTGTTGTAATAACACACGGCACAGATAGTTTAGAAGAAACTGCTTATTTCTTAGATTTAACTATTACTAGTGTAAAGCCCGTTATAGTTACTGGTGCTATGAGAAGTAGTTCAGAACTTGGATATGATGGGCCTAGTAATTTATCAGCTGCTGTTTGTACTGCTATATCTAAAGATGCAGTTGGTAAAGGTGTACTTATAGTTTTAAATAACGAGGTTTTATTAGCCTCTGAAGCTACTAAGACTAGTACTCTAGCATTAAATACTTTCCAATCTGTCGGATCTGGTCCACTAGGAATAATCGATTGTAATGAACTTGTTTTATATAAACATGTATATTCTAGAACAATAATTGATACTGATAATGTAGAATCTAAAGTTGCATTATTTAAATCTGGTGTAGGTATGGATGAAGACTTTATAAAATTTGCTACTGATAGTGGGTATAAAGGAATAATTATAGAAGCTATGGGTAGAGGAAATATTCCACCTAAAATGTATGAAGGTGTTAAATATGCTAGAAAAAATAATATTCCTATAGTTGTTGTTTCTAGATGTCATTCTGGTAGAGTGTTTGATAGCTATGGATATTTAGGTTCTGGTAAGGATTTAAGAAACCTTGGATGTATTTTTGGTGGTGACCTACCTGGACAAAAAGCTAGAATAAAACTTATGCTTGCTTTAGGTAAAACTAATGATTTAAATGAGATAAAAGATTTTTTTGAAGAAGGAACCTATTATTAATAAAAATAGTGCCTTTAAATGACAGTTATCATTTTAAGGCACTATTTTCTTATTTAAATATAAGTTATCATTTATATTTATACTTTCCAAACCATATTTTTCATTAAACATACCTTATAATCAAAGGTTCTATCTCCATCACTAAATTTAACTTTTATAAGATTTCTATCTTTTTGAATAATAATTCCTTCTTTGAATTTTTTGTGATAAATTCTATCACCAATTGTTATATTATCCATTTCTTGTTTTGTTGGTGCTTTTATATCATCTATGAATCTAGTTTTAGATACTTTTTTACCATATTTATTAATTGGTGAACTTATGTATAAATTTTCTTCTGCTCTTGTAATAGCTACATACATAAGTCTTCTTTCTTCCTCTATTTGCTCTGCTTTTTTTTCTTGATTTTTTATATCATAAGATTTTTCATGAGGTATTGTACCTTCGTTTGCCCCTATTATATATACATTTTTAAATTCTAATCCTTTTGCACTATGCATAGTAGTAAAAATTACTCCATCTGTATTTTTATTGTGCTTATTTTCCACTAATTCAGATTTTACTCTGTCTATATGATTTAAATATTCATCAATAGTTTTAAAATTTGTAGCTGAACTTTCTAGTTCATTTAATATTTCTATAAGTCCATTAGTCTTAATTTTTCTATTTGTGCAATAGTCTAATATATATCTATCATAATCTAAACTTGTCCTTATATAGGATATTGCATTTTTAGGATTTAGTGTCTTTAAATAACCTAAGTCTATTTCTAAATCATTTATAGTCTTTATTTGATTTAGCTTTAAATTACATTTATTTATAAGGGCATTTATAAAATCAGTTTCATCCTTAACTAAATTAATACTATCTTTAGATATATATCTAAATGGCTTATTTATAATTCGTACCCAATCTTTGTTTAATTTAGGATTAATACCTATCCTTAAATATGCTAATATATCTTGAGAAGCCCAATGATCATATATAGTTACTATTGCATCTTTTACTACAAATGGTATTCTCATATCCATAAATACATCAACTAAGGCCCTTGACTGTATATTAGTTCTATAAATAACTGCAAAGTCTGTATATTCAACATAATCTTTTTTTATTTCTTCTAAAATTTCTTTACCAATAAATACAGCTTCTTCTTCTGAGTCACTAGGTGAAATATAATTTACGTTTGCACCTTCACCTCGACTGCATTTAATTACTTTTTCATATCTATTTTCATTTTTTTCTATAAGTCTATTTGCTACATCTATTATCTCATTTTTTGATCTATAATTTATGTCTAATAAAACCTTTTTTGTATCGGTAAAATATTCTTCAAATTGTAATAAAAAATCAGGCCTTGCACCTCTAAAACCATATATACTTTGGTCTTCATCTCCAACTACAAATATATTATTTTTAGAATTAGCTATTAACTTTAATACTTCAAATTGAACTCTATTTATGTCCTGAAATTCATCTACAAGTATATATTTATATACATTTCTAACCATATCAAGTGCTGATTTATTATTTTGTAATACATAATATGTTTTTATTAGCATATCATCAAAATCTATTTTATTAATCTGGCTTTTATGTTCTTCATACAAGTTATATGTTTTTATAAATTCATCATTACTTAATAAATCTGAATTAAAATCTATTTTATCCATTAATTCATTTTTGACATATGATATTTCATTTATAACTTGTCCTATTGTATCATCATCGTCTGCATTTTCTATATTTAAATTTTTTAAGATTGATTTTAAAGCTATTCTCTTTGATTTCTCATCAAATATACTATCTAAACTATATTTTTCAAAATATCTAAGTATTCTAAAAAATACAGAGTGAAAAGTTCCATAGGTTACTTTATTCATTCTATAATCATTACTTAAACTTAAAGCTCTATTTTTCATTTCTATTGAAGATGCTTTTGTAAAACTTATTGCAAGTATACTAGTTGGTCTTATTTCTTCATTAACTACCATATTTGCAATTCTATATGTTATAACTCTAGTTTTTCCAGATCCAGGACCTGCTAGAACCATACAAGGTCCATCTATATGTTTTACTGCCTGTAACTGATTTTCATTTAATTTATCTACATTAATCATCTATTACCACCTTGAAATATCTTTAGTTTAAAATATCACTTATCTAATTGTAATCTAATATTGCTATAAAAATACATTTAATATATAAAAAAGACTATTGCATATGCAATAGTCTTAACTGGCGGAGAAGGAGGGATTCGAACCCTCGCACCGGTTTACCCAGC
>JAVXLU010000168.1:0-3540 GCA_036646635.1 Romboutsia sp. | reverse complement strand
TCAAGTCCGGGGCAAGTGGACTTATTAACACACTCTAACTTATTTTAATACATGGCCCCTGGTGTGTCAAGCTAATAATCAACTTTTTTAAGAAATAATCCGTGTGCTGGTGCAGTATGACCCGTCTTACCTCTACTCTTATAGCTAATTATAGCTTCTAAACTTTCATTTATTCTTCCTCTGCCTATATCTACTAATGTCCCTACTATTATTCTTACCATATTATATAAAAATCCATTACCTTCTATTTCTAGAATAATCAAATCTTCATGTTTTTCTAAAGTAATATCATATATAGTTCTTAGAGTATTTTTTACAGACGATCCGGAGCTCATAAATCCTTTAAAATCATGCTCTCCTATTAAATGTTTAGCTTCCTTACACATTTTTTCAAAATCAAGGTCATACCTAATATGATATGATACGTCCTTGTGTATAGGACTCCTATATAAACTATTATATATCAAATACCTATATCTTTTCCCTTTAGCACTATATCTAGAATGAAATTCATCATCTACTTCGCTACAAGCAATTATAGATATGTCTTTAGGCAGTTTAGCATTTAATGCATTTGGAACTTTCTCTACTGGTATACTTGACTCTGTTCTAAAGTTAGCTACCTGACCTAATGCATGTACTCCTGCGTCGGTTCTTCCAGAACCTATAATTTTAATTTGTTCTTTAGTTATTTCATGTATAGCTTTCTCTATATTTCCTTCTATACCTAAAGAATATGGTTGATTTTGCCAACCACAATATTTTTTTCCATTATATTGTATTATAATCTTTATATTTCTCATTACATACCTCTTTAAATAAATCTTGTAGCTATAATAATTACTATGTATGCAGCTTGTACATAAAATGCTATATAATCTGACTTACCTATAACAGATTCTCTCATCTTAGTCCTATTATATCCACCTCTATAACATCTAGCTTCCATTGCCATAGCAAGTTCATCAGCTCTCCTAAATGCACTTACAAATAAAGGAACCAACAATGGAACTAGATTCTTAGCTCTACTAATAATATTCTTACTTTCAAAATCTGCTCCTCTAGACATTTGAGCTTTCATTATTTTATCAGTTTCATCTAATAATGTCGGTATAAATCTTAAAGCTATAGTCATCATCATAGCCAACTCATGAACCGGCATACCAATCTTATTAAATGGTTTTAAGAGCCTCTCTATACCATCTGTAAGCTCAATAGGAGATGTTGTTAATGTTAATAGTGATGTTCCAACAACTAAGAATATAAGCCTTATAGCCATAAATAATGCTTGCTCTAAACCTTGTTTAGTTATACTCATAAATCCAAATGACCATATAGTATCTCCAGGCAAGAAAAATACATTTATAACAAATGTAAATAGTATAATCCATTTTAAAGGTTTTATACCTTTTGCAATATATTTAAGTGGTATATTAGATAACTTTATCACAAATACTAAAGATAGTAAAACTATAACATATGGCCAAAATTTATTTATTATAAATAAAGACATCATAAATATAAAAGTAGCTATAAGTTTTACCCTAGAATCTAATTTATGAATAACTGAATTAGTTGGATAATATTGTCCTATAGTTATATCTTTTAACATTTTTTTCTACCTCTCATAACCTTTAATATTTCTTCTTTAGCTTCTTCTATTGTTAATATATCTTCCCTTATATCAAAACCTCGATTCCTTAGCTTTACAGCAAGTTCTAGAACTTGAGGTATGTCTAATCCTATATCTTTTAATCTATCAGTATTTGATTTAAAAACGTCTCTAGGTGAACCCATAAATTCAATCCTACCATTATTCATAACAATTATAGTTTTGGCTATTTTAGCCATATCATCCATACTATGTGATGATAATAATATAGTCATGTTATTTTCTCTATGAAGACTTTTTATTAACTCAAAAATTTCATCTCTTCCTCCTGGATCTAATCCAGCCGTTGGCTCATCTAATATAAGAACTTCTGGTTTCATAGCTATTACACCTGCAATAGCTACTCTACGTTTTTGACCTCCTGATAACTCAAATGGGGATTTATCTTTAAACTCTTCATAGTTTAATCCTACAGATTCCATAGACTCTTTTACTCTATTATGTATTTCAAATTCATCTAGTTGTAAATTAGAGGGTCCAAATGCTATATCTTTTTCTACTGTTTCTTCAAATAATTGATATTCTGGGTATTGAAATACTACACCTACTCTTTTTCTTATTTCAGTTAAATTTAATTTAGGATCTGTAATATTAAAATTATTTATACAAATTTCACCAGATGAAGGTTTTAATAATCCATTTAAATGTTGTATAAATGTAGATTTACCTGATCCTGTATGGCCTATAATTCCTACAAAATCTCTATCTTTTATTTCAATAGTAATATTATCTAATGCTTTACTTGCAAAAGGCATACCTTCATCATATATATGAGTTAAATTATTCACTATAATTGACATAATTTCATCACCATTTCATCCACAGTTAATATATTGTCATCAACATCTAAACCTTCTTTTCTTAATAAACTAGATAACTCTGTCATACAAGGAACATCTAAACCTATACTTCTAAGCATCTCTATATTATTAAAAACCTTACGTGGACTACCTTCTAGTATTTTTCTACCTTTTTCCATAACAACAACCCTATCTGCTTCTACAGCCTCTTCCATAAAATGAGTTATATGTAATACAGTTATGTTTTCTTCTTTATTGAGTCGTTTTATTGTTTTCATTACTTCTTTTCTTCCAGATGGATCAAGCATAGCTGTTGCTTCATCAAATATAATACATTTAGGCTTCATTGCTATTATGCCTGCTATAGCAACTCTTTGTTTTTGTCCACCTGATAGTAAATGAGGTTGTCTATCTCTTAATTCGTACATACCAACACTTTTTAAAGATTCATCTACTCTAGATCGTATTTCCTTTGAATTTATACCTAAATTTTCAGGTCCAAATGCAACATCTTCTTCTACTATAGTTGCAACAATTTGATTATCAGGATTTTGAAATACCATTCCTGCTGTTTGTCTTATATTCCATAACTTATCTTCATCTTTAGTATTTAAACCATCTATAATTATATTACCTTCACTAGGTATTAAAATAGCATTTAGATTTTTAGATAATGTTGATTTACCAGATCCATTATGTCCTATTATTGCCACAAATTCACCTTTTTCTACCTGTAAATTTAAATTATCTATAGCTTTAAATTTTATTTCATCTGTTACATATTCAAATGATAGATTATTGACTTCAATTAAATTATTCATTAATCTTACTCCTTCTTTATAAGCAGTACTTAAAAAATTCATTTTACGTAGTATTATAACATAGTTTAATCAAAAATTGGCAACACTATTATATATAAAATTCATAAGGATAAAAACTCATTAATTTATATATAATTATAATTTGATAAACATCTAAAAATACAAAAAAGGATTAAGCTATTAAGCTTAATCCTTTTTGTACTATACTAATTCTATAAAAGCCATTTCAGCAGCGTCGCCTTTTCTT
>JAVXLU010000167.1:0-3660 GCA_036646635.1 Romboutsia sp. | reverse complement strand
TAATATAAATACTTTAGAATATATAAAATATAACTATACAATAAGAAAATAAATTTTAAAATAATATGACAAAAATAAGATTTAGGAGCGATTAAAATGAGTAATTTCAAGAAAGAAAAAATTATAATGTATCTAAAGATAGCATTTATAATAATTATTTTAGCAATAGTATTTAGAGAATTTAAAAATATAATAAAAGACTTTAATATGGACACTTTTGTAACCTATGCGGATAAATTATCTATTGAGAATATTGCAGTAATTATAGCCCTAGGAATAATTTCATTTTTACCACTTACTTTTTATGATTTTGTACTAAAAAAAAGAATTGGAATTAACTTAAATAATAAAAAATTATATAAATATTCTTGGATAGCAAGTTCTGTATCAAGTATAGTAGGTTTTGGAGGAACATCAGCTATTGCATTAAAAGGACATTTTTATAAAGATTATGTAAAAGATAATAAACTCTTAGTAAAAGAAGTGTCTAAAATAGTAGCACTTAATTTAACAGGATTTTCAATGGTATGTTTTATATACACAATACTAAATTTCTCGGAATTTAAGCAACTAAGTATTGTAAATGTATTAACTGTAATAATAGGTATGTATTTACCTATAGTATGTGTAGTACTAATTAAAAAATATCTAAAAGGAAATAATGAAGAAAAAATAGATATTATCGATATGTTTAAAATAATATCTATATCCTTACTAGAATGGATAACTACAATAGTTTTAATTTACTCAACATTATTTATACTTGGCGAAAAAATAGCATTTATGAAATTTTTCCCAATATTTGTAGCAGCTATAGTAGTAGCAATACTAAGTATGTCTCCTGGAGGGGTTGGTACTTTTGATTTAACATTACTACTTGGATTAGAAAAGTTAGGAGTTTCATCAGAAAAAGTATTATTAATAATATTTTTATATAGAATAACTTATTACATAATTCCATTAACTATAGGAGCTATGCTATATTTATCAGAATTATGGTATAAGGTTGATAAAAATTTAAGAGATATTATAACCTCATCATTCTCATCATTAGCACATATTGGATTAAAACTACTTGTTTTATCATCAGGTATAGTATTATTAGTATCTGAAGCTATTCCAAGTACAGTTGGAAGGATACGTGTTATAAATAAAGTATTTGACTTTAGAGTAATGCATATGTCAGGAAACATAGCAATTATAATAGGATTTTTATTAATAGCAATATCTACTGTAATAACTTATAAATCTAAAAAAGTTTATAAAATCACAATGATTCTAGTTGTTTTAGGAAGTGTATTGGCACTTATAAAAGGATTTGACTATGAAGAAACAATATACTTACTAACAGTAGGTATTATTCTTAGAGCTAGTAAAAAACAATTTTATAGAGACGGATTTATAATAAGATGGGGAAAATTATTAAAAGATATTTTAGTACTTATGTTTTTCCAAGCATTTTATTTATTTATAGCATATGCTAATATTTCAGGTAAAATAAAAAAAATCCCTTTATTAAATATAGATATACAACATACAAATATATATATTTATAAAATATTAACCGTAAGTAGCATCGGCTTTGTAGCTTCTTTAATTTTCTTAGGAATTCTATATTATACAAATAAATTTAAAGATTTTCCTAAGATAAGTTTAAGCAACTATGAAAAAAAAATAGAAAATATTTTATCAAACTACAAAGGTGCACCTCTTATACACTATATATATTTAAATGATAAGTTCTTATACTTAAATAAAGCTGAAGATGTTGCAATACAGTATCAAATATACGCTAATAAAGTAGTAGTTCTCGGAAATCCCATTGGAAATAAAGAAAATTTCTTTGATACTATACAAAATTTCTATGACTTATCTGATAAATATGGATATACTCCAGTATTTTGTTCTATCGATGAATCAATGATTCCATATTTACATGAAACAGGATATGAGTTTATGAAGCTTGGTGAAGATGCAGGAGTTAATTTAAATAACTTTACCTTAGAGGGTAGAAAAATGAAAAGCGTACGAAATGCACTATCAAGAGTAGAAAAAGAGGGATATACTTTTGAAATTATAAATCCACCTTTTAGTAATGACTTTATAAGAGATATAAAAGTTGTATCAGAGGAATGGTTAGGAGATAAAAAAGAAAAAGGATTCTCGGTTGGATTCTTTGATGAAAAATATTTAAATCGTCAACCAATAGCAATAGTTAAAAATAAAGATAATGTAATAAAAGGGTTTACTAATTTAATGCCAATGTATGATGATAATTATACATTGTCTATAGATTTAATGCGTTTTTCAAATGATACCTGTAATGGAATAATGGATTTTATATTTGTAAATCTATTTAAATGGGCAAAAGAAAATGGATACTCTAAGTTTAATATGGGTCTAGCTCCATTATCTAATGTAGGAACATCTAAGTACTCATTTTTAAGTGAAAAAATTGCGGCACAAGTATATTCATATGGACAACATTTTTATTCATTCCAAGGATTAAAGAAATTCAAAGAAAAGTATTGCGATTCTTGGGACAGCAGATACATGGCATACAAGAAAAAAACTTCACTTGTATTTACAATGATTCAAGTTATACTATTATTTGGTAAGGGTAAAGATAATCAACAAAAATATACTGATATATAACTTAAATATTATCATATAAAAATAACCAGGAATTAAATATCATTAATAAGAATCATATATAATATTATAAGGGGGTGTTTTTTATGTTTAGAAATAATAAGAAAATAAAGGAATGCAGAAAAAAAGGGGCATCATACTTATGCAAAAAAGAAATTTGTAATATGGATAAAGAATCAATAAAGGCGCTAAAAAAAGATCTTATTAAAGCTAGAGAGCTTCTATCAGAAGAAGAAAAGAAAAACAAAGACTATAAAGATTTACCTACATATGGATTATTTGTATGTGATGATGGAATGGTAATAGGAAAACCAACTAATAAGGGAAGTATTGATATATTATTCTTTGACTCTTTAATTACAGATAAAGATGAAATTGTAATATCACAAAAATTAGAAAATTATATAGAAGATAAAAAAAATAAAATTAAGTTAAAAAAAGCTGATCCGAAATTAATAGATAATATATCTAAAGTTTTAGAGTTAATATCTATTAATGATGAAGAAAAATCACCAAATATTTATAAAATAGATAATATAAGAGAATTTAAACTAATTGATAATAATAAAATATATGCATTTAATGAGCCTTCAAAAAATAAATCAAATATAGGAATAGTATATAATATTGAGACAAATTGGATGGTAAGTTTTCTACAAAATGACCAACCTAATGAAAATGGTCAATTTATAGAAGCTCAATTCCTAGAAACATACTTAAAAGGATGATTTACTCATCCTTTATTTTTATATATAAAATCACTTAATTTGTAAAATTAAGTGATTTTATGGTATTATTTATCATATAATATATAAATTCGGAGGGTGTTATGAGTAAAAAAATTATAGCATTGGTAGTAGTTTCAATAATAACTACTACTGTATCAAGTGGGTTTGCACTATTTAATCAAGATAGATACAAAACAGTCTTAAGAAAAAATACAAATTTAGAAAATAGTATTTCAAAACTAAGTAACCAAAGTGAAGAACAAAATAAAAAATTTAAAGA
>JAVXLU010000166.1:0-3715 GCA_036646635.1 Romboutsia sp. | reverse complement strand
ATCTATATATGTACATAAATATCTATTTTTCATCCAATTTACTAATTCTAAATCCTCTACTTTAAATATCGGATTTTCATCTAAAACATCCATAATTTCTTTTATACTTAATTTTATATTTTCATCTATTTCTTCTATAATTTTAAATACAAATGCCTCTGTAGGTCTATTTCCTTTGCCAAAAGGAACCAATACTCTATGTCCTATACTTAATTCATTTATTAAAAAATCTGGAACTTTGTATGTAAATAAGTTGTCTGTATGTATAGTATTACTTCTTACTATAACTTTTGCATATTTTCCCATTATTATGACCTCGATTTTGTGTATGCTTTTAATTATAATTTATCCACAAACTATGTAAAATATAATGTTATTGTACCTAAAAAATATAAGCATCTATATTTAATAGATGCTTAGTTTTTAAGTAGTGATTTAACTTTATCTAAAATAATGTTAGCCACTTCTTCTTTTTTCATTTTTGGGTAATTCATAATTTGTCCATTTTTATCTATGATTTTAACTATATTAGTGTCAACTCCAAAGCCTGCACCTTCTTGCGTTAAATCATTTGCTACTATAAAGTCTAAATTTTTCTTAATTAATTTGCCTTTAGCATTTTCTATAAGATTATTAGTTTCGGCTGCAAATGCAACTAATATTTTATCATTTTTAATTTTGCCTATTTCATAAGCTATATCTTTATTTCTATCTAATTCTATAACTAAATCATCATTAGATTTTTTAATTTTTTTATTAGAATACGTTTTAGGTTTATAATCAGCTACTGCCGCACTTTTTATAATTACTTGGTTTTCTTCTATATTATCTATAACTGCATTATACATATCTTGTGCTGACTCTACTCTAATTATTTTTTTAAGGTTTTGAGGTGGTACTAAGTTTGTGGGTCCTGATATTAAAGTAACATTAGCACCTCGGCTTATAGCTTCACTTGCTATTGAATAACCCATTTTTCCACTTGATCTATTTGTTATATATCTCATAGGATCTAAGCTTTCAATTGTAGGCCCTGCAGTAACAATTATACTTTTGCCACTTAAGTCTTGTTTTTTTGTAAGTAAACCTAAAACTTGATTAACTATATCTTCTGGTGTTGCTAGTTTTCCTGTTCCAATATCTCCACAAGCAAGTCTACCACTTTCAGGTTCAATAAATTGATACCCTAATTCTCTTAATATACTTATATTTTTTTGGACTATAGGATTTTCATACATATTAGTATTCATAGCAGGTGCTAGTAATACCTTAGCTTTAGTTGCCATAACTGTTGTTGTAAGCATATCATCTGCTATTCCAGTTGCCATTTTTCCTATTATATTAGCTGTTGCAGGTGCTATTAAAAACACGTCTGCAGCTTTAGCTAGTGATATATGTTCTACCTCCCAAGTTTTTGGTTCTTCAAACATATCACATACTACATAATTTTGGCTTAATGACTGAAATGAAAGTGGAGTAACAAATTCAGTTGCAGATTTAGTCATTATTACATGAATATTTACCCCTAATTTTTTAAGTCTACTTACAACATCTAATATTTTATATGCAGCAATTCCGCCACTTACACCAATTACAACAGTCTTATTTTTCAACATGAAAATTACTCCTCTATTATGCTTTGTCTTTGCTCTTCATGATGTTTAGCATCTGCTATATCAATTTCTTCTTGAGTTAATAATCTATAAGTTATTTCACCTTCAGCAACTTCTTGAGTAGCTATACTAACTGGTTTAGTCTCTTTTTGTTTATTTAAAACATAAATATCTGAACCGTCTATTATTTCTCTTGCTCTCTTTGCAACAGTTCCTACTAAGTAGTATCTATTGTCTATCTTGTTTAATACTTCATTTATTGATGGCTTTAACATATTATAATTCCTCCTTGAACTTCTCTATTATATTATTTTTATATCTAGTAACTTTATTTTTTTCAGCTGAAATTATACTTTCTATATCTTTAACAGATGCACTTACATCTTTATTAATAACAAAGTAATCATAATTTACTATTTGATTTATTTCTTCAAATGCACAGCTAAATCTTTTATCTATTTCTTCTTTACTTTCTGTTCCTCTTCCAACTATTCTATTTTTCAATTCTTCAAGAGACGGAGGAAGTACAAATATAAATACTCCTTCAGGATAAACTTCCTTTATTTGCTTAGCACCTTGCATTTCAATTTCTAATACAACATCTTGACCTTTTTCTAAGCATTCTATTATAGCTGCTTTTGGAGTACCATAAAAATTATCATAAATTTGAGCATACTCTAAAAACTCACCATTTTCTATCATATTAGTAAATTTATCTTTTTCTATAAAGAAATAATTTACTCCATCAACTTCTCCAGTTCTTGGTTTTCTTGTTGTAGCTGATACAGATAATTTTATTTGATTATTTTCTTTTAATAGATCTTTACATATTGTACCCTTTCCAGCACCAGATGGTCCTGATACAACTAATAATAATCCTTTTCTTTTAAGCATCAATATCTTCCTTTCTCATTGTATAAATGTTTCTCATTTTTATTAAAATCTATGTCTATAGTTTTTATTTATTTATTCTATATTTTGTATTTGTTCTCTTATTTTTTCTAATTCACTTTTTATTTCAACTACTAAGTTAGTTATATTTAAGTCAGACGATTTTGAACCTATTGTATTTGTTTCTCTATTCATTTCTTGGATTAAGAAATCTATTTTTCTTCCTATTGATTCATTTTTTAAAACTGTCTTTTTAAGTTGCTCTATATGAGAATTAAACCTTACTATTTCTTCAGTTATACTACTTTTATCTGCATATATTGCCACTTCTTGAGCTAATCTATTTTCATCTATTATACTCGGATTATCTAGTATTTCACTTATTCTATTATTTAATTTTTCTTTATAGTCGATAACAACATTATATGAGTACTTTTCAATTTCTTCAATATAATTTTTAAGAAGATTACATCTCATTATAACATCTTCTGCTAATTTTTTACCTTCTTCAATTCTCATTTCTTTTAATTTAACTAACGCTTCTTCTAAGGCTTTTTTAAATATTGACCATAATAAATCTTCATCTTCTTCTTTTTCTTCAGTTTTTACTACATCAGCAAACTTTGCTACATTCATAACACTTATATCATCTACTAAGTCAAATTTATCTTTAATTTGCTTTAATATATTTACATATTGAAATGCTAGTGTTTCATCAAACTTTAAGTTTACATCCTCACTACCTAATAAGTCAAGTTTTATGTATAAATCTACTCTTCCTCTTTTTACATGATCTTTAATTAGATTTCTTGCTTTATCCTCTAAAAATGATATTTTTCTAGGAAGACGCACATTTATATCTGCATACTTATGATTTATAGTTTTACACTCTACTAAAAAGTAATAGTTATCATCCTTATACTCTCCTCTTCCAAACCCGGTCATACTTACAGCCATGTTATACCTCCAAAATTCCTTCGCATATTTTTACAGCAGGTCCTGTCATATAAACAAAATCTTCTATATCTATTTTTATACATCCACCTTGTGATGTTACATTTACACTATTATTTACTTTACCTAAATAATTACATATTATTGCAGATGCAGTCATTCCTGTTCCACATCCTAGGGTATATCCACATCCACGTTCCCAAGTATCAACCTCTATACTATTATAATTATTTATTTTTACAAAATTTACATTAGTT
>JAVXLU010000165.1:0-3751 GCA_036646635.1 Romboutsia sp. | reverse complement strand
ATGATATAATTATATATATCCTTTTATTTTAACTATTATATAATCTTTAAAATAAAAGGATATGAGATTATCCCATATCCTTCATATAGCTATCTTTTTTTCTTTTTTATAGGTTTAGCATTTTTAGCAAATTTTTTACCTGCTTGGCTATTTCTATCATTAGTATTTTTATTTCTTGAATCATTATCTCTATTCGTATTATTTCCTTTTGTATTTTTATTATTTGAGCTTTTCGAACTCTTATTTCTACTATTTGAACTTGAACTTCTATTGCTGTAGCCTCTTTCTCCTTTAGGCTTTATTAAACATCTATGTCCAAGACCTATTAAATCTTCTCTTCCCACTTCTACTAATGCTGCATGAACTAAATCATAATTTCTAGGAGCTCCATATTGAAGTAGTGCTCTTTGCATAGCTTTTTCATTTTTAGATTTTGGAACATACACAGGCTTCATTGTAAGTGGATCTATCCCTGTATAGAACATTGTTGTTGATAATGTACCCGGTGTTGGGTAGAAATCTTGTACTTGTTCTGGCTGATATTGTGTATCTCTTAAGTATTCTGCTAGCTCAATTGCACTATTTAATGTTGAACCCGGATGAGATGACATTAAATAAGGAATTAAATATTGTTTTTTACCTAATTGTTCATTTATGGCAAAGAATTTTTGTCTAAATTTATCATAAGTATTACCTGCTGGTTTTTGCATATGATGTAAAACTTCTTCTGAAATATGTTCTGGTGCAACTTTTAACTGTCCACTAACATGATGTTCTATTAATTCTCTAAGGAATTTATTATCCTTATCTGCCATAACATAATCATATCTTATTCCTGAACGAACAAATACTTTCTTTATATCTGGAAGTTTTCTTAATTTTCTTAATAACTGTAAATACTCACTATGATCTACTGTTAAATTTTTACAAGGTTCTGGATGTAAACATTGTTTGTTTTTACAAGCCCCTTTTGTTATTTGCTTTTTACATGCTTCTTTTCTAAAGTTTGCAGTTGGTCCACCTACATCGTGTATATACCCTTTAAAATCTGGAAGTTTAGTTATACCTATAGCTTCTTCTATTATAGAATTTTGACTTCTACTTTGTACGGCTCTACCTTGGTGAAATGTTATTGCACAGAATGAACAACTTCCAAAACAACCTCTAGAACTTACTATACCAAACTTAACTTCTTCAATAGCTGGTATTCCTCCATCTTTTATATATATAGGATGATAGGTTTTTTGATAAGGTAATGCATATACTTCATCTAATTCTTTTCTAGACAATGGTACTTCTGGTTTATTTTGTACTAAATATTTATCTCCATGTTTTTGTACAATTACTTTTCCTCTAAATGGATCTTGTTCATCATACTGAGCCTTAAATGCTTGTACATATTTAATCTTATCATCACAAACTTCTTTATATGATGGTATTAATATATAGTCATCATATATTTCTTCTAAACTGTCAACCATATAACATGTTCCATTTATATGTCTTATATACTTTGGCTCAAATCCATCATTTAATGCATTTGCAACCTCTACTATCTGTTTTTCACTCATCCCATAAATAAGCATATCTGCTCCACTATCTACGAGCATTGATTTTCTAACTCTATCACTCCAATAATCATAATGAGCGAATCTTCTTAAACTTGCTTCTATACCACCTATTATTATAGACACATTTTTATATGCTTCTCTTATTTTATTACAATATACTATTGTAGCTCTATCTGGTCTTAATCCCATTTTAGAACCCGGGGAATACATATCCTTGTCTCTATGTTTTTTACTAACTGAATAATGGTTAACCATAGAATCCATATTACCGCCATTTACTAAAAATCCTAGTCTCGGCTTTCCTAGCTTCATAAAATCATCTGTAGTTTTCCAATTTGGTTGTGCTACTATTCCTACTTTATATCCTGCACTTTCTAGTACTCTTGATATTATAGCTGTTCCAAAACTATGATGGTCCACATAAGCATCACCTGTAACTATTACAAAGTCTAACTCATTCCATCCTCTGTCTATCATATCTTGCTTACATATTGGTAAAAATTTATTTTCCATTATATCACCTGCTTACTATATCATTAAATTTATTATATCCTAATCAAATACAAAAGAAACCTAAGTTAGAACTTTAGTCTCTAACTTATAATTATATCACAAAATTAGAGTTATTTTGCAGATTATATAATTTGTTTAAACAGTATTTTAATAAGCAAAAAAAAATCAAGCTTCATATGACTTGATTTTTTTGCTTATATGATTTAAGCTATTTTTTTACGTGTGTTTTTAGATGAGTAACAATTTATTTTATATTTACTCCACTCAAATTCTGTAAACATAGCTAAAGCAGTTATATTCAATGATGTGGCTATAAATAATAATATATTCAAAAGATTAAATAAAACATCAAATTTAAATATAGCTAAAGCTCCTGCTACTATTAAAAGTGATATATACATTATGTTTTTTTTATAAGTTTCTCTTTCTATTAAATTATTTAATAGTATATATGAACCTAATAAAGTAGTCATACCTGATAATATTATAAAAATAAATAAAATTGTAAATCCAAAACCACCAGTTACACTTATAACTGTTTCAAAATATGAAACTAATCTTTGAACACCAACTTCTGAAAATGTTATTATACCTGCATTTAATCCATATGATGCTATATAAGATGTCACCACTATTGAAACTACTACCAATGTAGTGGTAAGTATTAATGATATTGTTCCAGCTACTCTCGGACTTGAGTCTGATTTCATTGATGCTAAAGCTAATGTACCAAGTCCCGGTTCTGCTATTTGTATAACCCTCTGCATTCCAAAAATTAACCCTAAAGGAATTCCTAAAATCATTGATATAGGGTTTTTAAAACCTATCATCACTCTTTCAATAAAAATAGGTATATAATGTGATGTTTTAGTTGCAAATAATCCAAAGAATATAAAGTATATAACTACTGCTACAAGTATCATTCCTATCATTGATTTTATAAATATGTCTTGTCTATTTTTTAATACTATAATTGTAATAATTCCTATTAAAGGTATAACTATATATAAATACCTTTGCATTTCATTTAATTCTATATTAAATACTTTATTTAGTGTCGTTATCATAATAGCTTCAATACCACTAAATTGAACGCCTCCTATTGCAAAAACATATAATAAAATAATAGCCACAATATATGTTTTTGACGCAGACTTAGATACAAATGATTTTATATAATCTTTTGGCTCCATACCTACAACCTTAGCAATTAAACTTTCACAATATGATATAGGTATAAGTACTATTGACCCTAATAACGCCCACATAGCAACTGCTTCTACATATATTTGTCCACTTATTGCTAGATTACTTAGTGCGCTCAAAAATCCTATTATAGTACCTGTTCCCATCATAGCTCCTAAAGCCACTGATGATTGAGGAACTATATATTTTAAATTCAATTTACTTTTTATTGTTGTAAGAGATCTTATATTTAATATTACTTGAGCACAAATATAAATTCCAACAAGAAGTAAAAATGGAATAAATATAGGCCAAACCACATTAGATACTATCATTGTACTTTTTTCTAAATATGATAATATATTTTCCAAAGCGCTCCCCCTTTATTATTTTTTAAAACATCTATTAATTTTATCCAATTACATATTTTGATATTCCATAGGGTATTATATCATTTTAAATACTATCTTTCATTATAAAAA
>JAVXLU010000164.1:0-3775 GCA_036646635.1 Romboutsia sp. | reverse complement strand
GTTTCTTGCCATATCTACACCTCTTTTACATACTTTCGTTCGGTATGTTTAAATAGTATCACGTTGTTTATTTTATGTCAATAATAAAGATACAAAATAGAATTAATGATATTATAAAAACAACATTGGACGAAAGAATTGAAATTGTAGGATTTTGTATAGCTAATAATTTTAATTATGAGCTAACTTCAAATAAATATAATATATCATATAATCAAATTTATACATGGGTAAAAAAATATAAACAAAATGGATATGAAGGATTAGAGGATAGACGTGGTAAGGCTAAATCTCTAGAATCAATGGATAAAAATTTAATTTATTTATTTATTCTATAGATAATCCTGTTTTCAATGCTACAGTATCTGCATCTAATACATCTAGCAATGATTTTGCTATTTCGATAGCTTTGTTTTTTTCACCTTCTACAATTCCTTTTTCAATTCCTTTTCTCTCTGCTTCATTTAAAGCACTTACTTTATCTTTTAAAGTTTTTGCTCTCATTTCATAAATTTCTTTTAATCTATATCCACTATGGAACTTTCTTGTTTTTAAATATTTAAAATTAAGTATATTTATACATATTGTTCTTTTTAAAATACTATAGTCTTCATCTTCGTTTAATTGTTCAGAATAAAGCTTTGACCAATAATACAAACTTCTTTTTATCATATTATACTCATTTTTAAGCTGTATTTCTATATTAATAACCTCATCATTACTTGTTGTTGCTTTTACATCTAATCTTGAAAATTTATCTTCTATATAATCTTTATTTATATCAGTATTTTTCATTTCTACTGATGTTATCAAATATTTAGGTTTTAAAGTTGCGTTTAAAAATGATATAAGCCAATTTAATCTGGCTACCTCAATAGACTACTCTCACGAGTATAGCTATAAATTAATGGTATAGATATACTTATACTAAAAATATCTGTATCTATTAATTCACTACTTATGCTACCTCCCATTTTTTCAATCAGTAATTTTACAATATATAGACCAAGTCCTGACCCTTTGCTTAATCTTGATTTGTCTGCTCTATAAAATCTATCAAATATATTGTTAATATCTTCTTCTTTTAAACCTACTGTATGATTACTAATATTTAAATAACAATATTTAGAGTCTGCATATATATAGTATAATCCCCTTATAGTAGACACTTTAAAAAGAGCATCATATAATAATGCTAAAAAGTGATTATTGTAAGGGGGTTTTTACATGGTAAAAAACAATAGATACAGTAAAGAATTAAAACTAAAAGCTGTTAGTATGTATATAAATGATAGTTTAAGCTATCTTAGAGTTGCACAAGCTCTGAATATAAAGAATAAAACTCAAGTTCAAAGGTAGGTAGCATCATACAATAATAATGGTGAAACTGCGTTTGATGAAGAAACACGTGGAAAATTTAAACTTATTAGAAAAGGTAGACCTAAAACACAGTTTAAATCTGTAGAGGAAGAATTAAAATATCTAAGAATGGAAAATGAATTTTTAAAAAAGTTAAGTGCCCTATCGTACAAGCGAAAATAGTTGATAAGTTTACGGTAATTAAATCAATGTCTTCTAAATACTGCATTTCTACTCTTTGTAAATTAGTAGGTATTTCTCGAAGTGGTTATTATAAATGGCTTAATCTCAGAAAAAAGCTTACCGATAGGGATATCCAAGATAATATTATTAAAGATTATATCCTAGATATACATAAAAAATATAGGGGTACCTACGGTAGGAAAAGAATTTGAATATATTTAAATAGAATACTTGATTTTATAGTAAATCATAAACGAGTATACAGATTAATGAAAGAATTAAATATACAATCAGTTATTAGAAGAAAAGTTTATAAACGCAAATTTAAACCTTCTAAAGTAGCAGATAATGTACTAAATAGAAATTTCAAATCTAATAAACCTCTAGAAAAAATTTGTATGGATATAACCTATATTCCCATAGGTAAAAGATTTTTATATCTAAATGATGCTAAGGATTTATTTAATGGAGAGATTGTAGCATATGATATCAGCACTAGAATGGACAATATATAACTGTACTTTCATCACTTTCAAAATATACCCCATTTATATTCGCCCATATTTGTTCCTTTGTGAAAATACGTCCTGTAGACTTCATTAAATATACAAGAATTTTATATTCTGTAGTAGTTAATGAAATTTCTTCATCACCTTTTTTAACAGTGGCACTATCTAAATTAATTTCTAAATTTCCATTTTTTAATATATCCTCTTTAACTAAATTATTTTCGCTTAATTCATAAGCTCGGCGTAGCACAGATTTTACTCTAGCTACAACTTCTAGAGGATGAAAAGGTTTTGACAGATAATCATCAGCACCTAAACTTAATCCAAGAATTTTATCTGTATCCATACCTTTAGCAGATATTATTATAATAGGAATGTTACTATTATTTCTTAATTTTTTTGTTACCTCAAGTCCATTTAGTCTTGGCATCATAATGTCTAATACTGCAAGATGAATATTTTTATTAACTGCTATATTTAAAGCTTCACTTCCATCCTCTGCACAATAAACTGTATATCCTTCCACTTCAAAATATAGCTTTAATAAATTAGAAATATCTTTGTCATCTTCAGCAATCAATATATTATACATCATATATTTCATCTCCTTATGCATATCTAACTTCTTTTTTAGCTCTTAATGTTTTAATTATTTTTGTGTTTACAATAAGTTAAATCTATTTACATATTATACTCTATATTAAAACTAATCTATACTTTTTCAATGCTTAACTTTTGATATTTAAAAACCGTATCACTTACTTGTGATACGGTTCTCCGTTACACTTCCAGCGAATATTCTTTAAAATTTAATTTATTATACATCTTTTTCTTATATATTCTAGTATGTAACCAATTCCCATACCTATCAAACTACCAGCTATACACCACATAAAATTATCTGTAACAAATCCAATTGATATTCCAATTATAAAACCACCTATCATTAAATTATCGGATAATTCATCTTCTTCCTCATATTTATCGTAATCCGTATTATTGTCAGTAGATAATTTTTTTAATTCAATCATATCTTCACTTTTAGTCTTATTTGCATTAACTATTAAATCATCTAAAGTTACATTAAATATATCTCTTAATAAGATTAGATTTTCTATATCTGGGTATGTTTTATTAGATTCCCATTTTGATACAGCTTGGCGAGATACATTTAGTATCCCAGCGAGTTGTTCTTGTGATAATTTTTTTTCTTTTCTTAGCTTCTTTAAATTTTCTCCTAAACTCAATTTAATCACCTCATCTTAAGTTAAATTATATTCATTTATTGATTTATTTACAATAATCCTATAGTTTCACCTTGTTAACTTATAGTTGCATTACTGATTCTATATTAAAATATTATAGAAAATAAACCGTATCACTTACTTGTGATACGGTTCTCCGTAACGTACCCTACGGAGCACGTTTTTATTTTAATATTAGTTTACCTCTTCCATTTTCACATATTCCTACCCAAATTAGAATATTAACTATTGGTGTGATTCTTCTAAACACACTATCTCCTATGGATTTATCATAAACTTCTTTTGCAATATATCCTTCTATTGAATTTGTAGGTAGTTTTCCTTCGCCTAACTTGAATCCCATAGCATCTCCTTTTAATGCAGTTCCACCATCTTTTCTTTTTCTAGTTGACCTCATTATTGTCATACCTGCCTCACATACAGGACACTTAAGTATTCCGGTTAAAGGAAAATAACAAC
>JAVXLU010000163.1:0-3781 GCA_036646635.1 Romboutsia sp. | reverse complement strand
ACTAGTCTTTTATTATACATTAAACTGTGGTAAATATTTTTTATGTACTTCTAACATTTCATCTAATAATCCAACTCTTAACTGTGTGATTACAAAATCAGTATCCTTTAACGCTTTTTTTCTGTCTAAACTTAAATCAATATCTAATCCTGCTTTTTTTATCATTCTTTTCGCAATATTTTCAATTATTTTAAGATTTTCTTTACCTTCTTCTATATCTATTAACCAAATTTCACTTAATGGAAGTTCTTTATATCTTTTTATAAATCCTTCTATTAGCTCTGGTGTATAACTAGACCCACCACCTATAGTTACTATCCTTAGTCCCCTTTTAATAAATACTACCACCTTTTTTATAAATTATTTACACTTTAGTTTTATAATTTTTTATTATCCATCTTTTATATACTAAGAATATTTATCTAATTCTATTACCTATATCCATTAATCATATAAATAATTTATATAAATTTAAAGACTAATAAAGTTTGTGATACTTTACTAGTCTTTAAATTTATTTATATTCTATTTACTTTAGTATATATTGCTGCTTTTTTTACTGCCTCAGCTACATTTTTAACTACCTTTTTGTTAAATACATCTGGTAATATATAATCTTGTGATATTTCTTCATCACTTATGGTATTTGCGATTGCATAAGCTGCTGCTTTTTTCATATCTTCATTTATTTCTTTAGCCCTAATATCTAATGTCCCTCTAAATATTCCAGGAAATGCTAATACATTATTTACTTGATTCGGAAAATCAGAACGACCAGTTCCAACTACTAATGCTCCACCTGATTTTGCTTCATCCGGCATTATTTCTGGTATTGGATTAGCCATTGCTAGTACCATGGATTTATCATTCATAGTTTCAACCATCTCTTTATTCAACATGTTAGGTCCAGAAACTCCTACAAATACATCTTTATTTTTTATTACTTCTTTTAAACTTCCTTTTTCATTATTTATGTTAGTTATATCTAACATTTTTCTCTGTGCCCAGTTTAAATTCTCCATATTTTCTTGAAGTGCACCCTGTTTATTGCAGAATATTACATTTTTTACATTCATACTTAACAATATTTTTCCTATCGCAATCCCTGCTGCTCCTGGACCATTTATTACTATTTCTAAATCTTCAATCTTTTTAGATGATAACTTTAAGTAATTAATTATTGCAGCTGCTACAACTATAGCAGTACCATGTTGGTCATCATGAAATACTGGTATATCTAATTCTTTTTTTAGTCTTTCTTCTATTTCAAAACATCTTGGAGAACTTATATCCTCTAAGTTTATACCTCCAAATACTGGTTCTAATAATTTTACAGTATTAACTATTTCTTCTACATCATTAGTTTTTAAACATATTGGAAAAGCATCAACATTAGCAAATTCCTTGAATAAAATTGCCTTCCCTTCCATAACAGGTATAGATGCATAAGATCCTATATTTCCTAGTCCAAGTACTGCACTACCATCACTTACTACTCCAACCATATTTCCTTTAGATGTATATTTATATGTATTTTCTTTGTCTCGATGTATTTCTCTACAAGGCTCAGCTACACCTGGAGTATATGCAGTAGATAAATCATCTTTAGTTTCTACTTTTATCTTACTTTCTACACTGATTTTACCTCTATTATTTTCATGTATTTGTAATGCTAGATTCGAATAATCTTTGTTATTTTGCATACATCATTCTCCCCTTTTCATATATATTATTTCCCTTATTATCTATAGCCACTATCAACTGCAAATCTTTAACTTCTAATTTTCTAACTGCTTCTGCACCTAAATCATGATATGCAATTATTTCACAAGATTTTATAGAGTTAGAGATATATGCCCCAGCTCCACCTATAGCTGCAAAGTATATTGCATTATATTTTTTCATTGCAGCTATAACTTCTGAACTTCTTTTTCCTTTACCTATCATTATCTTAAGCCCTCTTTCTAAAAGAGGTATTGTTAAATCATCCATCCTGTAACTAGTTGTAGGTCCTGCCGAACCTATAATTTCACCAGGTCTACTTGGAGTTGGTCCTACATAATATATTCATTGATTATTAACATCAAAAGGCAAACTGTCACAATTATTGATAGCATCTATCATTTTTTTATGAGCTGCATCTCTAGCTGTATATATTATTCCACTTAAATTTACTATATCTCCATATTTAAGTCTATTTATATCTTCTTCTTTTATTGGCATATGTAAATTTATCATATACATCCCCCTATATTATAATTTTTTTATGTCTTGATGCATGACAATTTATATTAACTACAACAGGTAAACCGGCTATATGAGTAGGAAAAGTTTCTATATGTACTGCTAAAGATGTTGTATTCCCTCCCACTCCTTGTGGTCCTATTCCTAAATTATTTATTTTAATTAATAGTTCTTTTTCTAATTTTTTTATATTTTCATCTTTATTGTATTCACCAATATTTCTAAATATCGCTTTTTTAGCTATTTGTGCACATTTATCAATTGTTCCACCAATTCCAACACCTACAACTATCGGTGGACAAGGATTAGGTCCAGCCTCAGAAACTGTTTCTATCACAAATTTTTTTATACCTTCCACACCATCTGAAGGCTTTAACATTTTCATTTTACTCATATTCTCACTCCCAAATCCTTTTGGTGCAAATTCAATAGTAATATTATTTCCCTTAATAATCTCATAATGAATTATTGCAGGAGTATTATCTTTTGTATTCATTCGGCTAATTGGATCAACAACTGACTTTCTAAGATATCCGTATTCATATCCTTGCCTTACACCATCATTTATTGCATCTGTAATCGTATCACCCTCTACAATTACATTATTTCCTAATTTTACAAAAAATACAGCCATACCTGTATCTTGGCATATAGGCATATTTTTTTCTTTTGCTATATTTGCGTTATCTATTATTATATTTAATATATTTTTTCCTAAATTACTTTCTTCTTTTTCATAGTTTAATTTTAATGAGTTTATTACATCATTCCCTAAATGAATATTTGCTTCTATGCAAATATCTCTTACTTTTTCTGTGATTTCATGAGATTTTATCATTCTCAATCGAACTTCCCCCTATTTTTTTAATAATAATATTCGTATATTTAAACTTTACCATTTTTTCGTAATCAAAACAAGTTTTTATGAAAATAAAATAAAACCTCATTTTACATAAAGGTTTTATTTTATTTCACTATATCTAAAAATTCACATTCTGTTATTTCTTTTAATTTTATAGGGCTTAATTGAACTTGATATCCTATTTTTCCAGCACTTACTATAATTTCTTCTAATACCTGTGCTGTATTATTTACAAAAGTTTTATATTTCTTCTTCATACCGATAGGAGAGCATCCACCCTTTATGTATCCTGTAAATTTATTTATATCATTTAAATTAATCATAGAAATACTTTTTTCACCTGATATACTTGCTGCTTTTTTTAAGTCTAAACTTTCATTTACTGGTATAACATAAATATATATATTTCTACTATTACCTTGCGCTACTAATGTTTTATATACTTCTTCTACATTTTTTCCTATTCGACTTGCTACTTCAACTCCATCTAAATGTTGTCCTTTTTCAACTGTATAAGAAAATGTATTATAATTTATGTTATTAGAATCTAATATTCTCATAACATTAGTTTTTACTTTTGACATATTTTCTACCTCTTATTTATATATTAAACTTTATTTTATATTTATTATATTAAAATAGAAGATGAGCAAACATCTTCTATTTTTGATCTAT
>JAVXLU010000162.1:0-3874 GCA_036646635.1 Romboutsia sp. | reverse complement strand
GTACTCCATGTTTATCATGTTTCCACGTCTTTCTTGGCAAAGTTCCATAACTATGCCTACATAGTCCTTAGGAACTATTATATCACCTTTAACTATAGGTTCTTCTATCATTTTAATTTCAGATACCTCTGGTAAGTTAGCAGGGTTTTGTATAAGAACAATTTCGCCATCTGTTTTTGTAACTCTATATATAACAGAAGGTGCCGTTGTTATAATATCAAGATTAAATTCTCTTTCTAATCTCTCTTGTATTATTTCCATGTGTAAAAGTCCTAAGAATCCACATCTAAATCCAAATCCTAATGCTGCCGAAGTTTCAGCTTCAAACTCAAGTGATGCATCATTTACTTGTAATTTTTCAAGTGCATCTCTTACATTTTCATACTTTTCACCTTCACCCGGATATATACCACAGTAAACCATTGGTGTAGCCTTTTTATACCCTGGCATAGGATTCTCAGTAGGGTGTTCAGCATTAGTTATTGTATCTCCTACGTGACAACTTCTTATATCTTTTATACTTGCCGCTATATAACCAACATCACCAGCACAAAGTTCATCAAGTTCTGTTTGACCTGGAGCCATAACACCAACTTCAGTTACCTCGAAGTTTTTGTTAGTATTCATCATTTTTATTGTCATACCTTTTTTAACATTTCCTTCAAATACCCTAACGTAAGCCACAACACCTTTATATGCATCATAGTAAGAGTCAAATATTAAAGCTTTTAATGGTGCTTCTTTGTCTCCTTGTGGAGCAGGTACATTCTTTACTATATCCTCTAATACATCTTCTATATTTAAACCACTTTTAGCTGATATAAGAGGTGCCTCACTTGCATCAAGGCCTATTATATCTTCTATTTCTTGTTTTATCTCATCTGGTCTAGCACTTGGAAGATCTATCTTATTTATAACTGGTAATATTTCTAAATCTTGATCTAGAGCTAAATAAACATTAGCTAATGTTTGAGCTTCAACACCTTGTGCTGCATCTACTACTAATAGAGCACCTTCACATGCTGCTAAACTTCTTGATACTTCATACGTAAAGTCTACATGACCTGGTGTATCTATAAGATTTAAATAATATTCATTTCCATCCTTAGCTTTATATACTAATCTTATATTTTGAAGCTTTATAGTGATTCCTCTTTCTCTTTCAAGATCCATGTTGTCTAATAATTGAGCTTTCATGTCTCTATCACTAACAAGTCCCGTCTTTTGTATTAATCTATCCGCTAAGGTAGACTTACCGTGATCTATATGTGCTATTATACTAAAATTCCTAGTTCTACTTTGTTTATTGTCCACCTTTGTTCCTCCTTTTTATTATTATCATAACTTTTATTTTATAATATATCCTCTTTTATGTAAACAATAGTTGTATAAAAATAAGACTTATTATTGTATAAGTCTTATTTTTTATATTATTTATTATTTTTTTTTATTATATTATCTTTAATTTGTAGAATATTATTAAATTTTATATTTTCTTCTATATCTTTTATTATAGAATTTATATTGTATATTTCTTGGCCTAACATTTTTTTAGCACTATTATCTACTATAATTATACAAATCATTAGATTTATAACCATACATAACATAAATACTATCTTACTTATAAATCTAACTTTTCTTTTTTTATGTTTTTTTTGTATAGTCTTTTCTAATCTGCTCATTTATTTCTCCTATTATAATAGATTATTTATTCTGTTTAAAATACTCATCTAAAATTTCTGCTATATACTTAACAGTTGCTTTTGCTTCTTCTACTGTTGTACCATTACTTCCGATTTCTATAAGCATATGATTTTTAGCAACAGATTGATTAAATTTACCATATGGCTTTTTAACTACTGGCATTATTAATTCCGGATATTTTTTTTGAGCAAATTTAGTTATATCCTCTGCCAATGCAGTTACTTCATTTACATTTTCATTTCTTTGTCCAACTACAAATAAAAATTTTGCAACACTCTCACCTTTATATACTGTTGATGCTCTTTCATGTTCTTTTTTCAAAACATCAGTCATAACCTTATTAGTCGATTTATCAATTAAAGTTCTTCCATCTCTATGTACATCTATCGCTATGTCTACACTTTCATATTTTGGTAGTATTTCATCTAAAGTTTTACGGCTACTCATATAAGAGTTATTAAAATCAGGATAATCATGGTACTTAGTACTATGAATCACTCCCCAGTCTTTTTCATTTAATTCCTCTGCTAATAACATACCAACAGACACTATTGAGTTAGCTATATCTTTTGAATGATAATTACCTTCTGGAGAATTTGAGTATGTTTCTCCTGCATGAGAATGATATAATAACATTTTTGGATTCTCTTTAGTTACCCTTATATCATTTTTATACGCTGATGTATTTATTGATGTTTCTTCATTTTTTTTAGTTGGGTCATTTACATCTGTAGATGACTTATTTATCTGAGGTATATTTTCTTCTCCTACATGAAATTTAATATAATCCTTTTCTTTTTTATCTAATGTATTTTTGATTTCTTCTTTATTATCTTCTTTAATCTCAGGATATGATGAATTAACTAAAAACTTCAAAAACTCATCTTTATCCATTGAATAAGATACTATAGGTAAAATACAAACTAACACACTGGCTATATATAATGCCTTAATGCGCTTTCTAAACATACTTTTCTCCTCCTTATTTTATAATCCTACCTGGATGAAGAGATCTATTTAAACCTTCACTGATTATTATTGATAAATTTTCAATAGTTTCATCTATGTCTTTAGGTGTTACGATTAAATTTTTATCATATGGGTCTAGTGAGTCTTTTATTAAATGATATTTTTCGTCTTCCTTGAGAAGTTTCAACATGTTATAAAAATCTTCCACTCCCTCTGATTGCTCCATTAAATTATCAATTGCTAAATCTAGCACATCACTTGTTAATGTTGCTGCATCTACTACAGTAGGAACACCAATAGCTATAACATCTACACCTAGATATTCTTTATTTAATGCTTTTCTTTTATTACCTACCCCCCCACCTGGAGCTATTCCAGCCGTTGATATTTGTATTGTAGAGTTTACTCTCTCCATCTTTCTTGATGCTAAAGCATCTATTGCTATTACCCTATCTGGCTTTATCTTTTCCACTACAGATTTTACTATTTCACTTGTCTCTATTCCTGTAAGTCCCATAACTCCTGGACTAAGCCCTGCAACTTCAGTAAAATCATCATCATAATCTTTATTATAATTTTTGAATATATGTCTTGTAACTAATGTTTTAGATACTGTTTTAGGACCTAATGCATCCGATGTTATATTCCAATTTCCAAGTCCAATTACTAATGTCTTTTTAGTTTTATCATTTCCTAATATTTCTATTAGTTCATCTTTTAAATAATTTATTATCTCTTCTCTCGATTCATCATCATCAAACTTCATTAGATTACTTTCTAAAGTTATATATTTTCCGATTCCTTTATTCATTATTTTAGACCCTTGTTCATCTATAACTTCAACTTTTGTTACTATACAATTTTCTAATTCTTTTTTCTCAAGTTTTACGCCTTGTATCTCACTAGATGATTGTCCGTCTTCACACATCTCTCTAGCTTCTAAAGCTAAATCCGTTCTTATACTAATCATATTAACCCTCCTAGTGCAAATTAAATGCTAATTATAAGTGTTAACAAATTTTAGTATTTTATAACAAAAAATATAATTTTGTAAATAGTTGAATATTTAAATTCTATGTTGTAAATTATTTTTATATAGGTTATAATCTAAAAAGTCAAAAGAAAAAGATATTATATAAAAGTAATAAATAATTATCCTTGATTTTTAGATTTATTTCTGTTAAAATCTAATATGTTG
>JAVXLU010000161.1:0-3925 GCA_036646635.1 Romboutsia sp. | reverse complement strand
GGAATAAAGAGATTGAGTAATGAAAATTGGATAGAAGATATAGATTATCTAGATAATACTATGAAGTATAGGCATCCAGATTTATTTAGAAATATATCAGAAGAAGAATGGGATCAAAATATAAATGAGCTAAAAGAAAATGTAGGTGAATTATCAGATATTGATATAGGTTTAAGCATTTCACAAATTATTTCATCAATACAAGATGCTCATACAATTGTGGATATTTTTAGTGTGATGACTCCTATAGGAAAAGATACAATAGGATATGAAGATATAGTAGCATTTCCATTTAGATATGAGTGGTTTGACGATGGTTTAAGAGTCAATTCATGTTTGGATGATTACAAAGAAGTTTTAGGATATAAATTGGTTTCTATAAATAACATTAGTACAGATGAAATAATAAAAAAATTATTTACAATTGTATCTTATGATAATGAACAGTCGGCTAAATCTAGTGCTATAGAATATATGACTATATATGAAGTTTTGAGATTTTTAGATATAGTTGATAAGCAAGAAGCAAAATTTGTATTTGAAGATGATAATAAAGAAGAAGTAACTTTAAAAGTAAAGCCACAATTAAATAAAGATATTAAATTTACGTCTTTAGACCATAAAATATTTAAAACAGAGGAAAAACCAGAGGGTGCAAGAGATGAATATTGGTTTAAACCTATTGAAGAAGATAATAGTCTATACTTCCAATACAATTCTTGCATTTCTAATAATGCAACGTTTTTAAGTGAGGAAGATAGAAGTAAATATCCTAATTTTCATGAGTTTGAAGAAGAATTAATAGATTATATAAACGATAATAACTTTGATAAATTTGTTATAGACTTAAGAAAAAATGGAGGTGGGAGTATGGGTCTAACAAGTTCTTTGATAATGAAGTTGAAATCAAATACTGATATTGAAAAATCAAAGATATATGTTATTACAGGTAAAAATACTTTTTCAGCAGGTGCTATATCTGCATGGCATTTAAAAAATAATTTAGATGTTACAATAGTAGGAGAGGAAACAGGTGGTAATGTTAATTTATTTAGTAGATTCCCTGAGGATGATATTATAGAACTTAAAAATTCAAAGTTAAGAATTATCCATTCTTCTAGTTATGTTAACTATAAGCCTGGGTACAAAGGTGGGGTTAAGCCTGATGTAGAAATAAAACAAAATTACAAAGATTATATAAATGGAATAGATAATTGTTATGAATATATTATTAATAATTAGCTAGATTAAAATACTACACATTCTTTAAAGTATTTAAAAGTTAATTAAGAAAGTGTAGTATTTAAAATTAGTTAGAAAAAACTTAGCCATATAGGCTTAACATAATTCATAGGTGCTACATCTGGAAACATTAAAACCATGCGAATAATGTATACTAGCAATGTAAGTGTTACTAAGAAAATCCATATATTTTTATTTTTGATGAGTTTTGAAAAGAAGGTATTATTACTAAATAAAAACACTATTGCAATAAAAATTGGAATTAGAAACAATGGATGATAATAAAAAGCTTTTTTTATATCTCCATGCAAAAAGCTTTCTAAAGCTCTAGTCATACCGCATCCAGGACAGGGGATTCCAATTTTGTTTTTTAATAAACATCTTGTATCGCTACCTAAAATTCGAAAAATAGAAAATCCAAATACTAATAGTATTATTTTAATAAATAAGTTTTTAATTTTAAGTTTCATATTAAATTTCCTTGATTGTTTTTTTATTTATTATAATTGTATTAATTAATGATTATAATATAAAAATACTCTATTTTAAAATAGAGTATTTTTATATTAAGCAAATTTATTTATATCAGATTGCATTATGATATAGTTAACTATACCAAATCCAAATATAGCAAGTATTACGTATAAAAGAGAATTGTCTGATATTCTAATATTTCTTTCTTCACCAGCAGAAGCTAATACTTTTGCTATCTTGTAGTCTAAATATATTCCGTATAAACCACATGTTACTATAGTTAATAAAAGACATATACCAGGATTTATATTTTCTTCTGGTGCTAATGCAGAAGTATCTTCTAGTATTTTATAAAACCAAACTATACTCCATATTCCGCATGTAAAGATAGATAGTAATAGTTGTATTACTGGGTTTTTGTTTTCAATAGTGTTATTCATATTTTTAATATTCCCCTTTGTATTTTATTATAAAAATGCCATAGACAAATATACTATATTTACCATAAAAGTGCAATAAGAACCTTATAGAAAGCTTATGCAAGAAATGAAAAAAATATGAGTATAATAAACTTTGAAGGTAATTTAGAAAATAATCAAGAATTAAAAAGTATAAAGATTTTGCCATACCAGTATTATAGAGAAATGAATTCAGATAATCCTAAGTATCACCATAGAATAGAATATGATGATGAATCAATAACTATAGATTTAAAATAGGGATATTTTGTAAGGAACATTTAATTTACTTAGAATATCACTAAGGCTATACTTTAATTAAATAGAGTCATGATTATATTATCAATAGGGTTAAAATAAGGGGGGAATAAATGAGAGTAAATAGGAAAGTTATAAGTCCAATATTTTTTATAGGAATATACATGGTATATTTCTTTTTCCTAACTAAATATTTTTATAGTAATGGTATGTTTATAAAGCTGAACAGTATCAATCAATCAAATGTTTCTATAAAGTTATTAGATGACTTTCTATCAAGTTCACTTATGGTGATTATTATTATATTTATGACCTTGATAAAAAAGCGACCATTAAGTAGGATAGGTCTGACAAAAAATAGTAGCAAACTTGCTATTGTACTGTTAGGTATATATTTTGGAATGTTTTTTATAAAAGGTGATTTTTCACTAATAGGTATATATAAGTGCTTTTTCTATTTAATTATTGTATCTTTAACGGAAGAGCTTGTTTTTAGGGGATATTTATTTACAGAATTAGAAAGAGAACTGCCTACATACTTAGCTATTATAATTAGTGGGATGATGTGGGGAGCTATGCATGCTTTCATGCCGATTATTATGAATAACTATTCTTTTATGCAATCTGTGAATGCTATATTATCAGAACTGGGTGGCGAAATTTTAGGTGCGGTGATTTATGTTTATATATATAAAAAGAGCAAATCATTAGCAATACCAATTATGATACATGCAATTTTAGATTTCTCAAGTATATTTTTATAATATCTTAAATATTAAAAAAGTGAGGGGAAATATTATTGAAGAAAACTATAAGTTTTTTTATTATGGTACTCATAATATTATGCATTGTAGGGTGTTCTGATAAAAACGTATATGGAAATACTGAAAATGAAATATTACAGTACTTAAAAGAATCAGATTTACTAGATGTTATTGGAAAAGACAATATATCTATAGTGGATTCTATATACACAAAAAATTCAAAAATAGTAGGTTTTTCATGTGATACAGGGCAAGGGGTCATTGTATACGATAAGAATAAAAAGGGAGATTATGTAATGACAGATGCACAAGCTGATGGTGTAGATGAGAAAAGCTTAGGAATTACTACTTATGGAATACATTACAATTCTATGAGATTAGAAAATGCCAATAGAGCAGAAATAATAATGTCAAATGGTAAAATTGTATCTGACATTAACGTTATAATAAATGATAAATATAAATACTCAAGGTCTATGGATATAGGCAAACCATCTATGGCTATGATAAAAAATGATTTGCCTGATGAAAAATCAAGAGAGGTTATAATTGATTATAGGTATTTTGATATAAATAATAATGAATTACAAGAAGAAAATTAAAAAGGAATTATGGAAAATAAAATAAAAAACATAAACTATATAATATATTAGGAATATACAAAGAAATATAGCAGAAAATAATATTAAACTTACAAAAGGAGCATCAAAGATGATAAATACATTGAAA
>JAVXLU010000160.1:0-4000 GCA_036646635.1 Romboutsia sp. | reverse complement strand
AAAAGTGAGTTAGCCACCAAGAATCCCCTAGATTTATCTATGGGGAGTGTGTCAATGATAGGGAGAGATGATAAATATGGAATATAGACTTACATTAGAAAAAATGATAAAATATACAAGCATTATTAATGTGGGTGGGCGAGGGATATATTTTGCGAGGAAAGAGGAATGAAGAAAGAATTAAATAATAATTTTAAAAAGGAAGTATTAGCAGGATGTACTACATTTATCGCAAGTGTATACATAATAATGACTAATGCACTTATACTATCAGATGCAGGCATAAGTCCAGATGCAGCTATGATTGCAACTATATTTACTTGTGCATCATCAACAATACTTATGGGATTATTCTCAAACACGCCATTTGTAGTAGTACCTGGAATGGGTATAAATTCATTATTTACTTATACAATAGTAAATTCAATGGGGCTTGGTTGGCAAGATGCACTTGGTGCAGTATTTGTAAGTGGTATATTATTTACTATAATTGCAAGTACAAGATTAACACCAATACTTATGAAGTCGATTCCAAGTAATTTAAAGCATGCTATAACGGTAGGTGTTGGATTTTTTATATTATTTATAGGGCTCCAAAAAAGTGGGATAGTAGTAAGTAATGAAAACACTATGATAGGTTTTGGTAATATTTCAAATAAGGAGACATTATTAAGTATAATTACATTTATTATAATACTTATATTAAATATAAGAAATGTAAATGGTAGTTTACTTATAAGTATTATAATAGGAAGTATACTATCATTATTTATGGGGGTAACTAGCTTAAGTAATTTAGATACTACATTATTTAATATGGGAGCATTTAGAGAAGTATTTTTATCTATGTCTTTTAAAAATATTTTATCTATACCATTTATAGTAGCTGTATTTTCTATAACTATTGTAATTGTATTTGAAAATATGGGTATATTATATGGTCAGATGGAAGCTATTGATAAAGTAGATCAATTTCAAAAGCCATTCAAGATAGCTGGTATATCAAATATTATAGCTGGAATGTTTGGAACAAGTCCAACAATAGTTGCCGCTGAGAATTTCTCGGGAATAAGTGTTGGAGGAAAAAGTAAAATAGCAGCGATTACTTCAGGGATATTATTTTTATTATCATTATTTTTAATACCAGTACTAAAGCTTATACCAAATGGAGTTATAAGTAGTGTACTTATATTTATAGGTATCTTAATGATACAGACTTTCTTTGATTTAAATAAAGGTGATTTAATAGATACTATATCTGTAATTATTATAATTACATTTATACCTTTTACTTACAATATAGTTAATGGAATAGCAGTAGGATTTATAGTTTATACATTGCTTAAATTAACATCAAATAAAGGCAGAGAACTTTCTCCTGCTATGTATATACTTACAGGATTATTTATATTAAATTTTCTAATGAATATATCTATGGGAATTATTCATTAAAAATAGCAAAAATTAAGCAATAACTTTTTAGTTATTGCTTTTTTTTGTGTAAAAAAGATAGGAGGACTCTAGGGGTAGAGAAAAAGTTTTAAAATATAAGAAATTTCTTGTTACAGAATTGTAAATTATATCTAGTGGACTTTTAATTTTAAAGTATTATAATAAATATATAATAAAAAACGACAAAATAATACAAGATAGGGGGACTATTATGAGAAGAAAGAGCAATATTAATTTTGGAAAGAAAAAAAGTAAGAAACTTAATGTAAAAAAAGTAGCTATAGTAACGTTAGCTACAGTGGCAATAACATTTGTTAGTGTAAAAGGTATTGGGGCTACGACTGCATATATATCTGAACAAAAGCAAATAAGATTAGAAATGAAGCAAAAAGCTGAAGAAGAAAGAATATTAGCAGAGAAAAAACTTAAAGAAGAAGAAGAAAGAAAGAAAATGATGATAGGTGTAGGTCCAAATGGTAAAGCTTATGCAGATGATGCTATTGAAGTAGCAGAAAAGCTTAAAAAATATGATTATACAAACAATGGTGAAAAAGTTGTATATTTAACTTTTGATGACGGAACATCAACTACTAATACAGAATCTATATTAAAAACTTTAAAAGAAAATGGAGTACATGCTACATTTTTCTTAACAGGACAAAATATAGATGCGGGTGGGCAAAAAGCGAAGGATCTTATAAAGCAAGAATTAGAAGATGGACATGCTTTAGCAAATCATTCATATACACATGATTATAAAAAATTATACCCTCAAAGGACTTTAAATTTAGAAACTTTTAATGCTGATTTTAAAAGAACTGATGATTTATTAAAAGATGTATTAGGACCGTATTTCTCAACAAGAGTGCTTAGATGTCCAGGGGGACATATGTCTTGGAAACAAATGGAGCCATTAGATGAATATTTAGCAGAAAATAATATGGCATCAATAGACTGGAATGCATTAAACGGAGATGCAGAAGGTAAAAAGAAAAATGCTCAAGAATTAACTAATATGGCAATACAAACAGCACAAGGTAAAGAGATGGTAGTATTATTAATGCATGATACTTATGGAAAAGAAGAAACTGCGAAATCATTACCAGATATAATAAAATACTTTAAAGATAATGGATATGCTTTTAGAACATTAGCATAAAACTTATATAAGTAGCTTAAAGAGGTTATCTACAAAATTGTAGGTAACCTTTTAAATTATAAAAAGTATAAATTGAATCAGCATAATAAAAGGAATTCCAATTGTAAACTTAATATGTTTAGTCTTGTGTCTAAAAGTATACATACCTAATAAACTTCCTAAAGAACCACCAATTATAGCTATACTAATAAGTGTAGATTCACTAACTCTCCATTTATTTTCAATTGCTTTTCTTTTATCTATATACATAATGTAAAATCCTATAAGATTGATAATAATAAAATAAATATACAATAGTTTATCCATAAAATTCTAATATAACCTCCTATTTATAAAAGTAACTAATACAAGTATAAAGCAAAAATAGAATTTATTTTAGTGTATAAGTGTAAAATTTTGAAGTACTATATTTATTTATCATAAAATGATATGATTTGATAGTAGATAAAAAATAAATTGGAAGGAAGTATATAAATTGAAAAATTCAAAAATTAAAAAAATAAATAGTTTAGTTCAAACTGATTTTGTAGGATTATTTGATGTAGAATATACAAATAAATTAAATGAAGATAGGCATTGGATGGTAGCTTCAAGAAAAAGTGAAGATGAATTAAATAAAATTTATTTAGAAAATAAGGAAGATAAAATAGATGCAGTAGTAATTTGTGCATTCCACAAAAGTGAGAATAAATTAGTTGTCATAAAACAATTTAGAGTACCTATAAATGATTATATATATGAATTACCTGCAGGTCTTGTAGATAATGATGATGATATGGAAAGCACTGTAAGGAGAGAATTAAAAGAAGAAACAGGACTAGACCTTTTAGAAATAAATAAGTTAACTAGTAAAGAAAAAGTATATTTATCACCAGGTATGACTGATGAATCAGTAGCATTTGTATATTGTACTTGTGAAGGAAATATAAGTAATGAGTTTTTAGAAGCTGACGAAGAAATAGAAGCTATTTTAGTATCACAAAAAGAAGCAATGAATATATTAGAGAGTAAAGAGACTATAGATATAAAATCATATCTTATACTTCAAATGTTTGTAGTGTTAGGAAATAAGCTATTCCAATAAAATTATGTTAAGTATTATACTAAATACAAAGATACCATATGCCTATATGTTAGTTATATAAAAGTAAAATTGGAGGTATATTATGGGGATGAATTTTGAACTAGAAAATAATGAAAAAGTCATATCTAGAATAAACTGTTACCGAAAAGTTACAAATATAGAGGTGGTAAATAGTTTTCTTTTAAATTTCTTTGTATCTACGACTACTGCACCGATAGTAGGTCAAATAGTTGATGATTATGTATTAACACTTACAAATAAAAATATATATATCGAAAGTATTTACTATTCTCCATGGGAGGGGA
>JAVXLU010000159.1:0-4272 GCA_036646635.1 Romboutsia sp. | reverse complement strand
CCAAAGAAAATTAGTAGACCCGATATATGGTGTTGATAATGGAACTACCATGATTCCAGCAGGAGAATCTGATATAAATATGATTTGGTCAGGAGAAGGATTAAACCTTCAAGATGAATATCCTAATTTAGAATATATAGTACCTAAGGAAGGTGCAAACTTCTGGATTGATAGCTTATGCATATCTTACAATGCTAAAAATATTGAAGGAGCTGAAAAGTTTATAAATTTTGTAAGCGATAAAGAAAGTGCATTAAGAATAGCTGATGAAATAGGATATACAACTCCAAATAGAGAAGCAAGATTAGAACAACCAGATAATGTTAGAAATAATCCAAATGCATATATGCCTAAAGAAATAATGGATAGATGTGAAATCTATGCAGATTTTCCTATGGATGTTAAAAAAATATACGATGATGCATGGATAAAAATAAAATCTAATAATTAAAACTATTGAAAAATATGCTATAAGTGCCGTATCATAAATAAGTGATACGGTTTTTATAATGAATAAATGGAGGATAAAAATATGATATATATACATGGGGATAAAAATAATAAAAAGTTATTTAAAAATATGAAAATTGATTGTCAAAAATGTTTTGGATTTTGTTGTACTGCATTATATTTTTCAGCTTCAGAAGGTTTTCCAATAGATAAAAAAGCTGGAGATCCTTGCATGAATTTACAATCTGATTTTAGTTGTTCAATACACAAAAATCTTAGAAAGCAAGGTTTAAAAGGCTGTACAGCATATGATTGTTTTGGAGCAGGTCAAAAAGTAGCACAAGTTACATATGACGGACAAGACTGGAGGCAATCTCCAGAACTTGCACAGCAAATGTTTGATATGTTTTTAATTATGAGACAGCTTCATGAAATGTTGTGGTATTTAACAGAAGCATTTACATTAGAACCAGCTTATACGATTAAAGAGCAAATTAGTTTGATGATAAGTGAAACAGAGAGCCTTACTAATCTTAGTGCCGATTCATTAATAAAATTAGATATAGACTCGCATAGAACGAAAGTTAACGGTTTACTTTTACAGGCTAGTGAGCTTGTAAGAGGGTCAGTTTGTAATAATAATAAAAAAAAATCAAAAGGAAAGAAAAGTTTATCTAGGGGATTTGATTTCATCGGATCAGACCTTAGAAAGAGTAATCTTATTGGAGCTGATATGAGAGGAGCGTTTCTTATTGCAGCAGATCTAAGAGATTCAAACTTGACTGGTACAAATCTAATAGGTGCAGACATGAGAGATGCTGATATTAGAGGATCAAATCTTACTGATAGTGTATTTCTTACTCAGTCTCAAATTAATACTGCAAAAGGTAATTCTAATACAAAATTACCAAGTTCGCTAGTTAGACCGACATATTGGGAGAAGTAAAAGTAGTATTATGATAACAAAATATAATAGTATATTTCGTAAGATGTAACATAAAGTAAAGCTATAGTAAGGTTTGTCAATACTATAAGAATATGATATTATATAAAACTATAAGAGATTTTAAAACTGACAAAATGAACGGAGGAAATAAAAATATGACTAATTTACCAAATTGTCCAAAATGTAACTCAGAATATACTTACGAAGATGGAAGTCTTTTCGTTTGTCCAGAATGTGCTCATGAATGGAGTGCTAATGCTTCAGAATCTGAAGAAGTAAACGTTATAAAAGATGCTAATGGAAATGTATTAAATGATGGAGATGCTGTAACTGTAATAAAAGACCTTAAAGTAAAAGGAAGTTCATCATCTATAAAAATAGGAACAAAAGTTAAAAGTATACGTTTAGTTCCTGATGCTGCAGATGGACATGATATAGAATGTAGAATCGATGGTTTTGGAGCTATGAAACTAAAATCATCTGTAGTTAAAAAAGCTTAATATTTAAAGTTGTATAAAGAAATAGGGTTATTACATATCTAAGGCTTGCACTTAGCCTAGGTATATAATAGCCTTATTTTGATATAAATTAATAGTAATTACCTATTCAATATTAAACAAAAGTTGTTACTGTATAATAAAAATTATACTATAAATTAAATTTATAGTATAATAGAAATCTTAAAAGAAATAATGTACTTTATGTAGAAAGGGATATTAAATATGACAAAAGATAGTTTAATTATCACCATAAGAGATTATGCACTTATAACATTAGGTGTGGTTTTAGTCGCTTTTGGAATTCAATATTTTTATGCACCAAATGAAATAGCTGGAGGAGGATTAAGTGGTTTAGCGTTAGTAATTAGTCACTACATTCCAAATCTATCAGTAGGAACGATAATATTTTTAGGTAATTTAGTTTTATTTGTGATAGCGTTTTTATTAGTTGGAGGAGATTTTGGACTAAAAACTATATATGCAAGTTTTGCTATGTCTTTTGTGATGGATTTCATGGAAAAGGTTCTTCATTCTTATGCTTTAACAACGAACATGTTTTTAGCAGTAATAATAGGGACTTTAATTATAGCGAGTGGTCTAGCTCTTGCCTTTGCATTAAATGCATCAACAGGTGGAACTGATATATTAGCTAAAATATTAAATAAATATTCTAAGTTTAATATAGGAATTTCTTTATTATGTGTAGACTTATTTGTAGTTATTTGTGGTGGGTTAACTTTTGGATTAGGAAAAGGAATATTTTCATTGATAGCTGTAGTTATTAATGGGCTTTTAATAGATAAGGTCATATTAATAATTGAAAAGAAAAAAGAAGATAAATCTAAAAAAGAAAAGTTGGAAGAATCTGACGGCGTTGCTTAGAATATTGTAATTAAATAATAAGAGTGGGAGAGATTTATGAGAAAAGACTATAAGTATATTTTATTTGATTTAGATGGTACACTTACAGACCCTAAAGAAGGAATAACGAAGTCTTTCCAATATGCTTTGAGACATTTTGGAATTGAAGAAGAGTTAGTTAATTTAGAGAAGTTTATAGGACCTCCTTTACATGACTCTTTTAGAGAAGATTATAACTTTGAAGAAGAAAAAGTCGAAGAGGCTGTTATTAAGTTTAGAGAATACTTTGCTGAAACGGGTATATTTGAAAATAAGATATTCTCTAATGTTAAAGATGTTTTAGAATATTTATATGAAGATGGTAAAGTTATATTACTTGCAACATCTAAGCCAACTATATTTGCAGAAAAGATATTAAAATACTTTGAAATAGATAAGTATTTCAAGTATGTTGGTGGGAGTAATTTAGATGGAAGTAGAAGTGAAAAAAATGAAGTTATAGACCATGTACTAGATGTTTGTAGTATATCTTCTATGAATGAAGTAATAATGATAGGTGATAGAAAGTATGATGTACTTGGAGCTAAAAAAATAGGCGTAGATTCAATTGGTGTACTATATGGGTATGGTTCTTTAGAAGAATTAAAGGAAGCTAACCCTAATTATATAATCGAAAGTGTAGAAGAATTAAAAAACATCTTATAGTTTCATATGAAACTATAAGATGTTTTTTTGAATAAAAACTTTTATATAATGGCTTTTATATAGTTATTGTACTATTTAATTTTATCTTTATCCCATATAAATAATTTATCTGAGTTATTTAATGCTCCGAAAATATTTTTCTTAGAATCTGGAATTTCTTGATTTAATCTTGATACTAACTCTTTGATGTCAGTTTGTACCTCATAAAAAGGTATTTCTAAATTTTCACATAGCTTATGAAGTGGAGAATTATCTACACCGCCGGGATTTGAAGTAATCGCTATTAGTTCGAATTTTTGTGGTGAAAATCTTTGATAGTTTTTTAGCACATGAAGTAATGTAAGACTATCTTTCACATACGTTTTGTTTACTTTTTTTATTTTCACTATATAGGAAATACAGGTATTCAAAGGTTGTATACAGTGAAATATATTATTTAGTTTATTTGTTTAAAAAGAATATTTCAGCAGTATTTTCATATTTAATACATACGAAAGGAAGTAATAAACCACTGGTACAAATATTATAATATTACCTACTTTATATAATGTAAGTTCTTTAAATATATAAATATAAGTAAAAATAGGTAAAAATAAAATATTATAAATTTTATGATATAATTGATAATATATGTAAAAAAATGGTATTTTGTTATAGATAATAACTGGATTTAGTCGGAAATTATTTAAAAACTAAATCTTAGGGACTAAAAATATATTATAGTAAAAGGGGGAGAAATAAATGATATTTAAGAAAATTACAACTAAAGCATTAGCATTAGCACTAGCAGGGGTAACTATAGTTACTCCA
>JAVXLU010000158.1:0-4400 GCA_036646635.1 Romboutsia sp. | reverse complement strand
AATAGGTAAAACTTACTTATCAGCTTTTGATTCTAGAGATTATGAAAGAGTTTTATTTGTTGCTCATAGAGAAGAAATAATAAAACAAGCAGCTATAAGTTTTAAAAATGTTAGACACTCTGATGATATAGGTTACTTCTATGGAAATAATAAAGATACAAATAATAAGTTTGTATTTGCTTTAGTTCAAACACTTGGAAAAGAAGAGTATTTAAATGAAACCTACTTTCCAAGAGATTATTTTGACTATATAGTTGTAGATGAATTTCATCATGCTGTTTCAGGTAACTATAAAAATATTATGGAGTACTTTAAACCAAAGTTTTTACTTGGATTAACAGCAACGCCAGAGAGATTAGATGCTAAAGATGTATTCTCTTTATGTGATTATAATAATGTTTATGAAATAAGGTTAAAAGATGCTATAAACAAGGGGTATCTTGTTCCTTTTAGATATTATGGAATTTATGATGAAACAGTTAATTATGAAAATATAGAAGTTAAGAATGGAAAGTATGATGATAAAGAATTAGAAGAAGCTTTAATGTTTAATAAAAGAGCTAATCTAATATTAAATCATTATTTAAAATATAACTCTAAAACAGCTATGGGATTTTGCACATCAAAGAAACATGCAGAATATATGGCTAAATACTTTAGTGAAAATGGAGTAGAATCAGTAGCAGTATATAGTGGAGAAACTGGTGAATACTCAGAAGATAGAAAAATAGCATTAGCTAAATTAACATCGGAAGAAATAAAAGTAGTTTTCTCAGTAGATATGTTTAATGAAGGTGTGGATATACCGGGAATAGATATGGTTATGTTTTTAAGACCAACACAATCTCCAACAGTGTTCTTGCAACAGTTAGGAAGAGGTCTTAGAAAATATAAAAATAAGAATTATTTAAATGTACTAGATTTTATAGGGAACTATAAAAAAGCTAACTTAATACCATTTTTATTAAGTGGAAAAGACTATGATAAAGTAGCATCGAAAAAGAATAACCAAGGAGACTATGAGTATCCAGAAGAATGTGTTATAGATTTTGACTTTAGAATAGTAGATATATTTAAAAATCAAGCAGCTAGAGAAATGAAAATAAAAGATAGAATAATAGAAGAATATAAAGCTATAAAAGAAGATTTAGGACATAGACCTTCAAGAGTAGAGTTCTTTACAAATATAGATAATGAAGTATATGAAAATATAAAATCAAAAGCTAGCTTAAATCCATTTACAAACTATATGGAGTTTTTATACGAAAATGGAGAGTTAATAGAAGAAGAGAAAGCTTTATACAACACAAGAGCAAGAGAATTTATAAATATGGTAGAAACAACAAGTATGAGCAAAACATACAAAATGCCAGTGTTACTAGCTTTCTATAATAATGGAAATTTAAAAATGGAAGTAAATGAAACAGAGATTCATAGAGCATTTAAAGAGTTCTATGAAAAAGGATCAAATAAAGTAGATATGCTACAACATAAAGGTACAAAAGATTTTCAAAACTGGGGAGAAAAAGAGTATTTAAAACTAGCAAAAGAAAATCCAGTGAAGTTCTTAATAAAAACACATGGAGACTTCTTTAAAAAGAAAGACGGAGCAGTAATAGCACTAGAGGAAGATATAAAGAACTACTTAAATAATGAAGAATTTAATATCTAGTGTATAGAACTATACACTAGATATATAAAGGAGCGATTTATAATGAAGAAATACGATAAATAAGTAAGAGATAAAATACCAGCAATAATAGAATCCGATGGGAAAACATGCGAAGTGGAAATAGCTAAGAAAGAGGATATAACAAAATTACTAGAAGATAAGCTTATGGAAGAAGTAAATGAATACTTAGTAGATAAGAACTTGGAAGAATTAGCAGATGTAATGGAAGTTCTGTTTGGACTTGCACATAATCTTGGATATAGTGAAGAGGATTTAGTTAGAAAGCGAAATGAGAAGTTAGAAGAACGTGGTGGTTTTAAAGAGGGAATAGTTTTAAGAGGGGTTAAATAAAGATTAACTTTAATGAAAAATGGGGAGAGTTAGTAATTTCGTTTCAGACAAGCTGACGGCTCAAAATCACCCCCAGATGAGGTGGTGATTGCCAGTGGAAAGCACTTGCTATAAAAAAATATATATATTGTATAAAGATGGCATAATGTATTAGTAACATATGTGCAAAATAAATTATAGAAAGAGGTGTTATTTATGCATTTAAGGAAGAGAATTTTAAGTAAAATTTATAATAATATATCAGAAGTAAGAAAAAAAATTGGCGATTTTAAAAAATGTGAGTTTCATATACATACTCCAGAATCAAGTTGTTATAATTTAATAAATAGTAGCTTGGATGAAAAAGAAGAAAATGATGAAGAAAAAAATGGATTCTATAAGTCAATGTCTATAAATGAAGTATTAGATTATGCAAAGGAATGTGGATATTTACAGAAGAATCAATACGATAAGTTAGTAGATAATTTAGAAGAGTATGAAACAGTAGAGTATAGAGATAGCCTAAAAGAAAGAAATATACCATTTAAAGATTTTAAAGAATATATTACGTATATGTTAATTGCTTATAAGCTGTATAAAGAAGATATAGACGTTGCAGTTATATCTGATCATAATACGATTAGAGGATTTTATAAGTTGAAATACGCCATAAAGGAATATTACGATAGAGCTAATTGGAATAATAATAGAAAACGGCTGATTCATCTATTTTTAGGTGTAGAAATATCATGTTCAGATAAGAATCACTTAGTTATAATTGGAGAGGAAAGTAGATATGAATATTTACAATCATATTTAGATAAAATTATAATGGGTGAAACATTGGGGAGTCATTATAATACAAGTAATATAATAGATGAATTATATGGACAAAATTTTGTAATGTATATAGCTCATTCTCAGTCGTCTGATCTTCATGGAAATGCAGCATATAATAGGTATCTTTTTAAAAGTAAAGGTTTAATGGCATTAGGATTGACCAATAAAAATAAAAGAGAGCAAATGATTGATAAAATAAAGGGTTATGCAGATTATACTGAAAGATTAGGGTTTGTATATGAAGGTGATTCACATTCTATTAATGAGATAGGTATTAAAAATACATGGGTTAAATTTCAAAAAATTAATTTTTCATCATTAATACGTGCATTTAAAAATCATGAAGTATGTATATATATTAATGAACCATCAAAAGCTTCTAAATATATAAAGGGAATTGCGATAGATACAGGTGAATCAGGTTTTTTAGGAAATATAATAGATAAGCATAATTCTCATGAGAATTTATTAGTAGTTCCATTTTCATCTGATTTAAATTGCATTATTGGAGGAAAGGGAACTGGAAAAAGCACTGTTTTAAATATTATTGATATAATATATTCTCAAAAAACAGATAACTTTAAGTTGTTAAAATTTATTTCTGCACATAAAAGGATATTTTCAGTATTTGTTATAGATGGAGATGAATATATATTAGAATTTATTCCTCAAGTAAAGAAAAAAATGTATGAAAAACATATTTCAATATATGAAGATTCATATTTGAAAAATGAAGATTTTTATATATTGAGAGAACAGTGGTATAACGTTTATAAAGTTGTTAGTAAAAATAAAAAAATAGACTTTAAGGATATTGAAAAGACTGATATAAAGAATTTATTAAGTAAAGTTTTCAAAAGAGGATATAGTATAAATAAGTTAGTTGAAAAGATAGATACTGGTGATATTAAGAACTACATTAAAAATATAATTACATATGGAGTTAAATATAATGCACTTAATTTATACATAAAAGATATTAAGCTTACTAGTGATTATAGGTTTATTAGTAATCTTAAAAAAAAGTTGCCGGAGATAATAATTGAGCTTGATAGGAGAAAAGTACATATAGATAAAGCTATTGATATTTTAAATAAAAATAATGATAAAAGTTTATTATTAGAATATAGAGAAATGGATATTGATATTTCATATATGGAGTCTTTTTTAAAGATGTTTAATTCTAATAAAAATATATTAAACACAGCATTAAGGTGGCAGGATTTACAACCATTTTTTATTGAGGTAATAAGTGAAATTGGGTTTTTAAAATTTTTATTATTATTGTTTGAGGAAGATTATAAAGAGATAGAAAATGTACGTAGCATAAAAAATTATAAAAATTCTACTTGGACAATAGGAAGTGTACAAGCTGGTATTGATGATATAAGTAAAAAAAATATAAAAGCAATTTATAAAGAAATATTAAATAGGATTAGACCTAAGAAACAATCGATAGATAGTAAGGATAAAAGAAGAGAATTACTAGAAGATAGTATAATAACTGGATAGTCAAAAGTTTTATTTGTTTAATAAACTCTTAATTCTCCTCTAAAGC
>JAVXLU010000157.1:0-4519 GCA_036646635.1 Romboutsia sp. | reverse complement strand
TAGTATTTCCCCTCTGTACTAGATGATCCTTGTGCATGATGTGTATATAATGCTATAGATAATATATCTTCGTTGTCTGTTTTAACATCATACCAAGATTTAACCATTTCTCTTCCTTCTATTCCTTGTTCTTTTAATACTTCTATTTCTTTTAAATATTCATCATATAAATTTTTACCTTCATCTTCAAATTCTTTATTTAATTTATATTCTAATTTCTTATCTTTTAATCCTTCAATTTTAGGAGACTCTATATCTACATCAAATCCATTATCCTCAACCTTATAATTAGCAAAATTTACTACTTTAACTATATTTCCTATTACTGGTATATCTTCTAATGTATTAGCAAATGATGGATTTAAATTTATAGTTCCTAATAGTATAGTAATCGAAGCTGCCACATACATCCACTTAGTATAATTTTTTGATTTTCTATATAATGATTCATTAACTATATTTTCTAATCTATCTGACACTTCAATATTCTTATACTCATTTTTTAGTTGATCTATTTTTTTATTTTTAATCATATTTTATACTCCTTCTACTGGTTAATTTCTATTTTTAATTTCTTTAGTGCTGAATATAATCTAGTTTTTATCGTATTTACATTTTCATTTAATACATCTGCTATTTCATTTATCTTCATATCTTCAAAGTATCTTAAGATAATCACACTCTTATATTCATAAGGTAATATATCTAAAGCTCTATGTAAGTCTAAATCTACATATATATCATTATGAATATATTTATTATTTAATTCTTCCTCATCTATTGATAAATATTTCTTGTTTTTTCTGATATAATCAACTGCACTGTTTATTAAAATTCTATAAAACCATGATTTTATACAGTTTATGTCTTTAAGTTTATTTACTTTAGATAGTCCTTTGCATATAGATTCTTGCACTATATCTAATGCATCATCTTCATTTTTTGTATAACTATACGCCATTCTATAAAATGAATCTTTATTTTCTACTATATAGTTTTTAAATACTTTTTCTTTATTATTTTTATCCGAGCTCAGTAACTTCATCTTAGGCTTATCACCATCCTTTCTTAATTTAAAGTTACATATATATAGACGATTCTTATAACTTTAAAAGTTTTAACATTTTAATTATAATTCCATTTATTTTTAATTTAAATATAAAAATTATAGATAATTTAGATTTTATTTATATATTCTAATTAATTAATATTCGTATTTAGGCGTTATTTTTTGTCTTATTTTGTAGTAAATATCAATAATTTTGTTGACATAAAAATGCTTCTCTTGTATATTTAGTTTAATAGGATACCTTTAAGATAGTCCCGTGAGACTAATAAGGAAATATACATAACGTAGTATTTACCTTAATATCTATAAGTATTAAGGTTTTTTTGGTGTCCTAAAATCAAATTCTACGGAGGATACTATGAAATCTCAAGCTACAAAAAATAGTGCTAATCAATTAGCAATTAAAATGGCTATTGCCCTGATACTCGGATTAATTGCTGGTACATTATTTATTTTATTAAGGGAAAATCTAAATGCTAATGGAAATTCAGATACTTGGTCTTTAATTAATAAATTATTATTCCAAGATATAAGTAACCCTGATGGTTCTAATTCAATAGGTATCTTTTATATTGCTGGACAACTATTTATTAACTCATTACAATTAGTAATTGTTCCTATGGTGTTTACTTCTATAACTCTTGCTATGTGTCATATAAGTGATACAAAAAAATTAGGTCGTATATCATATAAAACAATATTAGGATTTTTAGCAACTTCTATATTTGCATTAATTTTAGCTGGTATATTCGGACTTACTGCTAATAAATTAGGTTTATTTAATGTAAGTATTAATGATATAGCTTCAAATCAAGGAAGCACTGGTAACAATCCATTACTTGTATTTGTCCAAGCTATTCCTAATAATATAACTTCTGTATTTTCTGATAATAGTCGTGTTTTATCTATCGTATTCCTAGCAGTTGTTTGTGGGCTTTGTATAAATACATTAGGAAATCAAATACTAATACTAAAAAACTTATTAGAAGATATAAATAAAATAATAACTACATTTTTAACATTTATGATAAGTAAATTCGGTCCTATTGCAATATTTGTACTAATAACAAGAACTTTTGCTATCTATGGAATTGATCATTTAAAACCAGCTCTTGCATATGTTTTAACTGCTACAATTACATTATTAGTATTCTTGATTTTTGGATATGCACTATTTATATTCTTATCTACAGGACTAAATCCGGTTATATTTATAAAGAAAATTGCTAAAGTTGCTTTATTTGGATTCTCCACTTCTTCATCTGCTGCAACACTTCCTCTAAATACTAAAACAATAATAGAGGAATTAGGTGTAAATGAAGAAATAGCTTCATTTACTTTACCACTAGGCATGACAATAAATATGAACGGTACTGCTATAATGCAAGTTATTGCAGCTATATTTATTGCTTCAAGTGCTGGATATAAAGTAACTATCACTAATATAGTAATAATATCTTTATTGGCATTAATTGCTTCAATTGGAACACCTGCTGCTCCTGGTGCTGGTGCAATTATATTATTTACTGTATTAACAGGTATGGGATATCAAAATGATGCTGCTCTACTTGCATACTCATTAATATTAGCGATAAATAGGCCAATAGAAATGTTAGTTACATCACTTAATGTAGTTGGTGATGCTGCAACAGCTGTATTTGTTGCAAAATCTGAAAATTGCTTAGATGAAGATATATATAATAGTTAAATTAAAAAAGGAACTATCACATGAATAATATAAATTTATTCCAGGATAGTTCCTTTTTTATTATTTTATGAAAATACTATTATCTATTTCTTGTCTTTTTCCTGACTTTAATCAAGCTTTATCAAATTAATCATTCTTTCTTCTAATTTTTTAAACTTGTTTAATGCCTACAATTTCTTTTTTAATTTAACTACAGTCTCAACATGGGGTGTATTTGGGAACATATCCATACACTTAACTTTTTCAATTTCATAACCATAATTCTTAAATTCAACTAAATCAAGTACTAATGTCTTAGGGTTACAAGATATATAAACTATTTCCATAGAACCAAACCCTGATATATCTCTTATAGCATCTTTATGAACTCCTGGTCTTGGAGGGTCCACTATTATTAAATCTGGCTTATTTTTTAATTTTTTAACAGTTTTTGTAACATCTCCTGCTATAAATTCACAGTTACTTAATCCATTTAATTTTGCATTTTCATTAGCTGCCACAACTGCTTCTTCTATTATTTCTATACCATAAACTTTTTTAGCAGCTCCTGCCATAACCTGTCCTATTGTTCCAGTTCCACTATATAAATCAAATACTACCTTATCATTATGGTCTCCTATAAACTCTCTAGCCATAGTATAAAGATCTTCAGCTCCCTTTGTATTTGTTTGGAAGAATGAGAATGGAGAAATTTTAAATCTTAAATCTAATATTTCTTCTTGTATATAATCTCTTCCATGTAATACTATAAGTTTGTCACATTGAACAGCATCTGCTAGTCCATCATTTATAGTGTGTAATATACTTACTAGCTCGGCTTCTAATCCAAGTTCTAATAATCTATTTTTATACTCTGTCATATCAAAATCTTCTTGAGAAGATGTAACTATATTTACCATCATCTCATTAGTATTAACACCTTTTCTTACCACAAGATGTCTTAAATACCCTTTATGGTTTACAGTTTTATAATAAGGAAGTTCTTTTTCATTAAAGAATTTAACCGATTCAGTTAATATTTGAATAAAATCATTATCTACTAATAAACATCCGTCTACTGTCATTATGTCTATATGCTTTCCTTTTTTATGAAGACCTAATGTAAGAGGTCCATTTTTTATTTCATCTCCAAAAGTATATTCCATTTTATTTCTATATAATATACTTTGAGGGCTTCCTTGTATTCCTAAAAAATCAAATCCAAATAAATCTTGATTTAAAAATAAATCCATTACTTGCTTTTCTTTTATTTCAAGTTGCTTTTCATAAGGAACTGATAATATAGAACACCCTCCACATTGATTAAAATGCTTACAAGTTTCTTCAGTTTCTATTGGAGAATTTTCTATCAACTCTACCATCTTAACATCTGCTTTGCCACTTTTAGTTCTCTTTACAGCAGCCTTTACCTTTTGACCAGTTATTCCACCTTTCATGTGTATATCTCTATTTCCATATAAACTTACAGATGTTCCTCCAAACTCCATTTTTCCTACTTCAAACTCTATAATATCTCTTTTTTTCACTGATGCTACCTCCAATTAAGTCTTATTATCTATTTTTCTTCCATTAATTTTATTTCTTCTTCTGTTAACTCTCTATATTCACCTAATTTTAAACTTTCATCTAACCTTAAATTACCCATAGACATTCTTTTTAAGTATACTACTTTTTTATCTACACTCTCAAACATTCTCTTTACTTGATGGAATTTTCCTTCATGTATAGTAAGCTCTATTTCT
>JAVXLU010000156.1:0-4578 GCA_036646635.1 Romboutsia sp. | reverse complement strand
AATAAAAAAAGCTCAGAAGGGACCTAAGTTCCAACTAAACTTTTTTCATGTTGACGACAATTTATTTATATTAATTAATCTAATATTGTAGATTAATTTCTATCTTTATTATACTACATAATTTAAATTATATATAGTAATCTTTTACTTAGTATATTCTAATTCTGTCCAGTCTATATTACCTACATATTGTTCTACTAAATCGTAACACATATCTGAGTGTATTGTATCTTCTGTAGATATAGTTATTGTAGACATTGATATTGCAAACTTTACAGTATCTACCAAATTAGTGTTATTCATATATCCATGTGCTATACCTGCTACAAAAGAATCTCCTGCACCTGTAACATTAACTACTTTTACATCATTTGCTTTTAGCTTTCCTTCTATTACTCCATTATTGTAATAAATTCCATCTTCATCTAAAGTTATAAATACATTTTGTATTCCTAAATCTATAAAATACTTACCTGCTGCTCTTAAATCTTCATCATTTTTTATCTTGAATCCGCACATTATTTCAGCTTCATACCTATTTGGCTTTATAGTATGGAAATGTTTTATTAAATGTTTCACGTGTTTCGCTTTTGCTGCTGAAACTGGATCTAATATAAACTTAGTATATCCATTAAACTTAGTTATTATATACTCTACTATATCTGGCCTATCAGCATCTAAAATCATATACTCTGAATTCTTTATTATTTCTGCTTTAGAGTCTATAAATTCTGTTGTAAACTTATCTATTATTTTCATATCTACAACAGCAGATACCATTTCGCCTTGCTCATCTAATATAGCCATATATGTAGGTGTATGGCCACCTTTTATTATTAATGAATCACTCATATCATAATTCATAATTTTTGAATGTTCTAACATTCTAGTACCTGCTTCATCATCACCTAAGATAGATATAAACTTTGTACTAACACCAACTCTTGCCATACTCTCTGCTATATTTCTACAAACTCCTCCAAAAGAAGTTTTTACCTTACCAGGATTAGAATCATTACATCTATAATTTCTATCTGTAAAACCACATATATCAAAAACCGATACTCCGAAAACTAATGTATACAGCTGTCTATTTTCAATCATATTAGCACCCTCCCTAAGAATCACCTACCTATTTTATCATACCTCCATAACTTTTTTCTACATTTTTCTCAGTTATTTATACTTTATACATATTTTTACAAAAAAAATCTCCACAGTCATATTTTTTACTATTTTTGCATAAAACAGACTGTGAATTTATTATTTTTTCAACATCTATTTTTTTAAAATACTAATATTATCAGATATCTTTTTTATAAAGTTAGGATTAGTTCCACAGCACCCTCCTATTATTGAGGCTCCCACTTCTACAAATTTTTTCACACCTTCAAAAAATTCATTTTCATCAATATCATATATAGCTTGACCATCTACTATATTAGGTAATCCTGCATTAGCTTGTACTATAACTGGTATTTTAGCTATTCTTGCTATATTTTCAACTATTGGCAAAAGTTGTTTCGGTCCTAATGAACAGTTTACTCCTATAGCATCTACTCCTAGTCCTTCTATTGTAGCTACCATACTTTCTGGTAAGCAACCTGTAAAGCTTCTTCCATTTTCATCAAATGTCATTGTACAAAATATAGGTAAGTTAGAGTTTTCTTTTGCAGCTAGTACAGCCGCTTTTGCCTCATAAAGATCCATCATTGTTTCTATTATTATAATATCTGCTCCTGATTTTTCTCCTTGTATTACTTGCCTTTTGACTATTTCATAAGTCCTATCAAAACTTAGAGTTCCCATAGGTTCTAACATTTCACCTATTGGACCTATATCCAGTGCTACGTATCTAGGTTTTGAGCTACTAACTTTTGCTATAGCTTCTTTTGCTCTACATATAGCATTATCAACAATTTCTTCTACCCTATATCCAAGTTTATCTAATTTTAATTCATTTGCCCCAAAAGTATTAGTAGTTACTACATTTGCTCCAGCCTCTAAGTACTGTCTATGTATTTCTATAAGTTTATCTGAATTTTCAAGTCCAAATACTTCGGAATTCTCACCTATTTTCAACCCTTTTTCTTGAAGCATCGTCCCCATTGCTCCATCAAATATTAATATATTATCTTTTATAAACTCTCTAATTTCCACAAATATCAACCTTCCTTCTATAGTATCTCTAATTTTGTTATACTATTTATTCAAATAAAATATTAAATTCTACTATTTCCGGTATATTCATAAATCTAAATGGAAGTTTTGTACTACCTAATCCAGAACTTACATATAAATTATTACCATTGATATTATAAAATCCTTTTGTATATTTACTTCCATATGGTGGTGTAAGCACCGGTCCTTTAAAAGGTATACTTACTTGTCCACCATGGCTATGACCAGCTAAGGCCAAGTCTATTTTACTATTTTTAAACTCATCAATTACATCTGGGTTATGTATTAAAACTAAATTAAAATCTTCTGATTTAATTTTTTTATCATATAGCTCTATTGCAGGTCTTCCATGTAATACTTCATCTAAACCTATTATATTAATGTAGTTTTCCTTTCCTACTTCAATGCGCCTGTTTTGATTTACTAATAATTCAAAACCTGAATCCTCCATTATTTTTGTATAGTGTTTAGGTAGCTCGTACATATAGTCATGATTTCCAAACACTGCAAATTTACCTATCTTAGCCTTTATTTTAGATAAGTTTTTTGCTATTTCTTCTACCTTTGGATTTTTGTTAGCATAATCTATTAAATCACCAGTAAATACTACTATATCTGGTTCTAAGTTATTTATTTTTTTCGATAAATTATTTAGTCTTTTTGCCGAATAAAAATATCCTATTTGAGTGTCTGTAATATGAACAATCTTAATATTATTTTTATTCTCACTAAACTCATCTCTATTCTCTATCATTTTTCCATTTTTATCTAAATTATATTTCTTCACAATTAATAAACTCGGCTCTATAATAGCTGAGTATATCATTAAAATAAATAATATAAAAATTATAAATTTAAATATATTTTGCTGTTTTTTAATCAATTTATTCTCCTTATTCTTAGCCTATTCTTATAATGTCTTCTATTTTATCCATTTTATTATCAGTTAATTTAGGCTTGTTGTATAAATACCAGTTGTATGATTTTTCAAGACCTTCTCTTAAAAATATATTTGGAATGTAAAGTCCATGTTCTATAAGCTTATCTATCTCTAAAGTATAATCTATATTTTTAAAGGGGAAATAGCTTCTTTCTTCATATTCTATTTTGTTTATATCTACAAGTTTTATTATAGGAGATTTTCCTGTTACCTCTCCACATGTCTGTATAAGTTCTTGCCAAGATATTATTTGAGGATTAGTTACATTATAGGCCTCTCTTACATGTGGTTTATGGATTATACTTTCTAAAACTCTCACTAAATCATCAATATATATAAATTGAGTCATAACATTTTTACCATGAGGTACTGGTATTGGTTTTTCTTGACTTATTCTCTCAAAAAAATAATATTCCCTGTATAAGTTGTTATTATCTCCCTTTTCAAAGTCTTCTTTTGCTTTTTTACTGCTATCTTTATATACTGCTCCTGTTGACAATACTATATATTTTTTTAGATATGTTGTGTCTATAAAGTCCAAAAGGTTTTTTACTTCATCCTTAGAATGAGCAGTCATATCAAATATATATTCATAATTCTTTGTACTTAGGTTTTGCTCTATATCATTTCTATCATGCCTATTACAAATTATATGTTGTTTAAAATCTTTATAATTTATTGGTCTATTACCTTTAGTTAATATGTCTACCTGATAACCACTTCTAATTAAGTGTCTAGAAAGTGCCGACCCTATAAAGTCGCTTCCACCCATAACTAAAATAGATTTCATTTTAAAATTCCCCCTTTTTAAAAAAAGTCTCTGATACTATCATAGCACATATATATTATACCTTCAGTATATAGTTTTGGATATTTACGTTATATTTTTCTCACTTTTGAATGTGTTAAAAATCGTTTTCTATCTCATTTTCGACTAATTTGCTTCCATCTATTATTACAGATACACCATTACCCGGATGAGTAGATGACCCTATAAAATATAGTCCATTTATACTTTTAGATTTTATACTAGGCCTAAAACAAGTTGTTTGACTTAACTTATGGCTTAATCCAAAAGCAGTTCCATTATATGAATTAAATTTATCCCTTAAATCTATAGGTGTTAGATAATCCTCGTATTTTATACTTTCTTCTATATCCTCTAACCCCTTTATTTTTTTTATTTGATTAATTATTGTATCTCTAAATTTCACTGTATTTTCTTCATTCCATTGAATATCTTTATACAACAAATTAGGAACTCTCACAACTACATTTAGATTGTCATATCTTTTATTAAGCCCTAAGTATATAATAAATACCGAGCAGGAATAAGCCTTGTTATCTATCACTATTCCTTTAACTTTTTTATCCTCTACTATTATTTTTGTAACTTCTTTTCCTGTCTCTATTTTTCCACCTAGCTCATATATTAATTTTTCTAGCGCTAAAATATA
>JAVXLU010000155.1:0-4605 GCA_036646635.1 Romboutsia sp. | reverse complement strand
GAGTTTGATTTAGAAATAGCGTAACACATGAAACATTAAGAAATGTCCCTCTAAGATGATGAGGGGCTTTCTTAGCATATTTATAGCTTATTAGGAGGATTATATCCATGGAATTAGATTTAATGCAACTCGTCGCTAATCTTGGATTTCCTGCTATCGTGACCATGTATCTATTGGTCCGAATCGAGGGAAAGCTTGAAGGACTTAGCTCAAGTATTAATTCTTTAAGTTCAAATATTAGTGAATTGAATAAAAAATAAACCCGACTATATTCTAATTAATATAGACGGGTTTATTTTTTTATTTATATTCTAATTATCTCTAGGACCAAAGAATCTATCTCCATTATAATGAACCATATGCTCTGGTCTTTCAGCTAACCAAACTTCCGTTTCCCATGCAATTTCAGCTGCAAACTTTTTAAATGTTTTTACATCTAAAAAAGCTGTAACATATACTTTTCCAGATTTACAATTTTGAGTCATTTCGCCTATTTCAATAATTCTTTTATCATTCATAGGTCCTACAGATGTAACTGACTCAATAAAATAAATCCAGTTTTTCTCTTCTAAGTATAAAACTACATCTGGCAATTTCGTATGCTCTTGCATATCTACTCCTAGCTGAGCTAGTCTTTCTATATTTTTTACTAGATCTTTCTTGTCAGTATCTCCTACATATAAAACTTCTGCTCCTGGAGCAAATATAGGGGCAAAATCTTCTATAATAGCTTTTTGCAGTTGATTATGTTTCCCTGGACTAAAAGTTAATTCATCGCCATTTATAAGTACAGGTATCCTATTAACTTCTCTTTCTTTTTTATACTTATCAACTAAACTTTCAACATTAGCTTTATACTCTCTAATCATATGGTTCCAATTGTTACTTCCATAAGACTTTATAAATTCTAAAAACTCTGGTACTAAGCTATAACAAAATTTAGGACTATTCGTAGCTCTATCTGGCTTATCTCTATTTGCTTCTATTATTGAAGCTTGTAAAAAATAATGAATAACATCTTTTCTCACAGTTTCTCTTGTATTTGCTTTATACTCAATTCCATATTCATCTCTCATAAAGTCCATTATTTCTCTTGTTGTATATAATTCATTCTGAGCATTTTCCCATGTTTTATCTGGTTTAATATTAGCTAAAGCCAATAATACATGACATGCTAAGTCATTAGTTCTAGGACATTGTATTGATGTTAATATATCTCTTGCATCTTCTAATTTACTCATCTCATCCTCCAATTAAAAACTATAAATATTTAGATACGATTAAATCACAATTAACTGTATCTAAATTACTAGACTCAATTAATCTTTTACCTAAATTAATTATTGTATTTATATCAGGTAAAGGAATAGCATTAAATTCAGTCGCATTAACTTGTGTATTTCCATTTACTATTCTATAGTATTTATCAAGTATTGTAGAGTTAAAAATACAAAATAATCCATATTGCTCTTCTTTAGTCATTAATCCATCGCTTTTTTCTATAAAATTAACATGGTTTTCAATTCCTATTTTATCAAAGTTAAAATCTTTTTTATTGTATATAGCTGCTTGAATTCTTCTACTTTCTTCTTTTGATGTAAATCTTTTTATTAAAATATAATCTTTATTTTCTTGTAATATATTTTTACTTTTATCATTTGATATTACATATCTTAAATTATTTTCATTGTCTACATTAACAATTTTATTATTTATAAAATTATCTGCCCAAAACAAAGGAACCGCCCCATTTGCTTCATTTACAAGATAGTCAGTTGCTCTAAAATCTACCACTTTGCCCGTTTTCAACTTAAATCCTAAAGATATTAAATTATTTTTATATTGTGATATGGTATTTAATATATCTACCTCTTCATCAGAAGATGGTAATAAAATAAATCTATTATCACAATTTGTAACTAGATCATTGCAATCTGCTATTATCTTTTTTGAGCTTTCAAAATCTGCACCTTCCGATACCGTTATATTTATCAAGTTACTTTTATTATTTAATCTCTTAACAGATCTAGTTATAATTGTTTCTTGTAATACCTCTTCACCTTTAAAAACATCATTTCTAGAATTGAAAATATGAATATTAGTTAAATTTATATTATCTAAAAAATAATTTCTAAATGCTTTAAAATAGGCTCCTGAGGTAAATGATCTAGGAGTTATAAAAATCATTTCACCTTCTAACTTAAGTAACTGCACAGCCATTGCCATAAATAAAAAATAAATATTTGGTTGTCCATATACAACTGATTGCATAGCTATAGATTCTTCAGCTGATTTAGTTAGCTTCTTATATGGAGGATTTGCGATTATAATATCATATTCACCTTTAAATTCTTTATTTTCCCATTTCTCTTTATTCGCTAATACAAAATTCTCTTGAAATATATTTACATTTAAATTTTCATACTTTAATTTGTATATATTTATATTGTCTATTAAAACTTCTACTACCTTAGGATCATTTTCATATAAATCAATATTTATTTGTCCTCTAAAACCCTCTTGAATTAACTTATCTATTAATGAACATGCTAAAATCCCTGTTCCAGCTCCACAATCTAGCAAATTTATAATGTCTTTATCATTATATTTATTAGTAATACTACTCATATACTGAGCAATACTCAATGTTGTAAAGAACTGTGCTTTAGCTTTTCTTTCTTTCTTTGATACTTTCTTTTGAAATTCTAATGTATTTTTTTCTATTTGATTTATCAAAATGATCACCTACCTATTGTTATACATCATTACATTATTATATCTTATAAGCACTTTTTTTCTAGTGTTATATTTTTCTACATTCTCAATAAAAAAGCTACGCACTCTAATGAGTGTGTAGCTTTTTTATAAATATATACAAATTAATATCAAGCCCTTTTCTTATGCTTATTTATAATAGCTCTTATATAGCTTTCTGACATACTAAGTTTAACAGCCAACTCTTTATGATTAAACCCATTATATTGAGATATAATATCTCTATCTCTCGCTTCTTTATATATCATTTTTTCAGTAGGAAAGTACACAGATGTTCCCCCAAATTCTTCAAATAGCATCTTAGCTTTATCTATTCCTAATCTATTAGCTATATTTTCAAATTGTGGAGGTAAATCGCTTATTTTTAAATCCATAAAATATCCTCCCATAAATCTTATTTATATTTGATATTCTACAAACTTATTATTTATCCTACTAAATACAGCTTAAATTAAATCTAAAGCATATATATCCTACATACTCCTTACGATACATCCATGAAATTATGATATAATTGACCCAAGATAAAACAATACTAATGGAGGTGTGGCATAAATGGACTTACAACAAATGAAATTGGATTCTGAAATCTATAAAAACTCAATTCAAAAAACTATTAATATTATTGATGAATATATTAATTTATACAAAGAGTATGACTCTCTTTATATACAAAAATGGAATGAATGGATTAATACTACTAGAAAAGAATTTATAACAATTTACAGTGATTTAGATTTTATTTTAGAAAATAAAGAAAAAGCATATGATTTAAAATATGAAATGAGTAAAACAATTTATGAAGTTGCAACTTTCAATACTCTAGAGTTTGAGTTGATGATTAGTTGTTCTGACCAAATGTATACAGGTCTTAGATTTTTACAAACAAAACCTAATTCTTCCAAAATAAATATCTCTATTGAGCCAAATATAAAAAAACATCTTAATAATATTGAGTTGAACAAATCAAGAGATGGCGTTATTATTAGCCAATATTCATTTAGTCAATCAATAGATCAATTGATTAAAGTTCAAAATTACATAAAAGAACTAAATTTTAAAATAGAAAATGTAGAAGAAGCTTATACTATTCTACAAAATCATCTCTCTGAATTACATTCAAATTTTAATGAATTAAAAAATAATAATATTATAGGTGTAGTAGAAATTAATAAAGAGAAAATATCAGTTGAATCACTTTCTAAGTTGATAGAATTATTATAGAATACATATTCATAAAAAAAGTAGGATAAAATATAGTTAAATAACTATATTTTATCCTACTTCAATATATCCGTTAATTATTTCAATTCAAACGTTAACCCTCGTATTTGCAATTACGAGGTCTGGAGATAAGTTTCCTTAAGCTACCACTCATACGATTATATCTGCCGATATAAGTGATCATAAAATAAATTAGACTATATTGACCTTTTAAAATAATCATAAAGTAGAGTTTCTAAATATATTGGTATTACTTAGATTGAGGTACTTGTGACGCAAAGTTTCGGAAAAAACACAAGTTGGCCTAAATACGGGGGAGGACGAGATACGTGTTATTTTCCGCCACTTGGAAAAATAGTAACTTATATGATTACTAGTTATGACTATGCTTTAAGCATTGAAATTACTAATATCTAATCACATAATCATATCTTTCAAGATTTGACTAATCGAACATTAATTTATCTGTAATTTATAGAAAATAAAAAATCGCTACAGATAAGTTATATCAATAGGTTCAAAATCAAGTGGCCGATTTTTACACGTATCTCGTCCTCCCCCCATAGCCGTCAACTTAAGATATATTAACGTATATCAATAGTTTGA
>JAVXLU010000154.1:0-4659 GCA_036646635.1 Romboutsia sp. | reverse complement strand
TTAATAACTGCTATATCAATGTTTGTTGGTGGTGTTGGTGTAATGAATATAATGTATGTATCAGTTATGGAAAGACAAAGAGAAATAGGTATAAGACGCGCGATAGGTGCTAAACCTAGAACAATAATGTTCCAGTTTTTAGTTGAAGCTGTTGTTATAACAGTATGTGGTGGAATTCTTGGCATAATAGTTGGGTTTATAGTTGTTAACTATGCATCTAATTATCTTCCATTTAAAGCTGTACCTAGTGCAAATAGTTTCTTATTTGCTAGCATTACTACAGTTATAACAGGTGTAATTTTCGGTATTATACCTGCATTCAAAGCCTCTAGACTTGATCCTATAAAGGCTATTTATAAATAAATTTCATATAAAAAAGAGAGTTTAATAAACTCTCTTTTTTATATGAAATTTACATACTAAGCAAAGTACTTGAATTTTTTTAAAACTTATAAATTTGTAATTATAAGTCCTAATAAAATAAGTCCAATAGTTATCGTTACATAATCTAGATTAGCTTTATGTGCTTTATCTAATTCTTTTCCTATTTAATGTATTATCCATAAAATAGTTTTCTTTATTAGTATCTATTACGCAATTGTGTTATAAGTATAAAATAAGTGTATCTTAGATATTTTAACGCTTTCTACCTAATATACACTTATTTTATATTTTATAGTTTACAATATATATACTACTCTTCTATATCTTCAAATACTATTTTACCATTGCATATAGTATATTTAACTTTTCCATATAAACTACTTCCTATAAATGGTGAGTTTGATGCTTTAGATGAAAAATCTTTTACTATATATTTTTCATTTGGTGCAAATATTACTATATCTGCTAATTTACCTTCTTTTATACAACCACTTTCTAGATTATATAATTTAGCAGGATTTATAGTCATTTTTTCTATTAATTTCATTATACTCAAATGACCTTTTCTCACTAAATTAGTTACTCCTAATGATAATGATGTTTCTAGTCCTATTATTCCACTTGGCGCTTTTTTAAATTCAACACTCTTTTCTTCTTCTGTGTGTGGTGCATGATCCGTTGCTATTATTTCAATAGTATCATCTTGTAGACCTTCTATTATTTTATACTTATCATCTTGAGTTCTAAGTGGTGGATTCATTTTTGCATTAGTTCCAAATTTAAGTACATCATCTTCTGTTAATGTAAAGTGATGTGGTGTAGCTTCTGCTACCACATTTGCACCTAATCTTTTAGCCATTCTAACTACTTCAACGGATACCCCTGAACTTATATGTTGTATGTTTACCTTAGCACCTGTTTTTATAGCTAGCATACAGTCTCTCGCTACCATAACATCTTCAGCTACATGTGATGCGCCACCTATTCCCATATTTTCAGAAATTTCACCTTCATTTATACCTGGATTAGTTATAAGTGATGGGTCCTCTTCATGGAAACTTAAAGGTACATTTAGTTCCTTAGCTTTGTTCATTGCTTTTAGTATTATATCACTATTCATTATCGGAAGCCCATCATCACTAAATCCTACTGCCCCTGCTTCTTTTAACTTTTCCATATCTACTAATCGTTCACCTTTAAAACTCTTACTAATAGATGCTACTTGTAATACGTTTATAGGTGAGCATTTTGCTTTCTCTATTATATATTTTAAAGTCTCTTCATTATCTACTATTGGATTAGTATTTGCCATACAAATAACTGTTGTAAATCCACCTCTTGCAGCAGATAATGACCCACTTTGTATATCTTCCTTATGTGTAAATCCAGGATCTCTAAGATGAACATGTACATCTATTAATCCTGGTGCTACTATAAAACCACTTGCATCTATTATATTTTTATATTCACTTGTTATTGGAAACTTACCTATTTTATGTATTTTATCTTCTTTTATAACTATATCTAAAACTTCATCTCTTTTTGTCTTAGGATCGATGACTCTCCCATTTTTTATAAGTATCATGTCTACATTTCTCCCTTTAAATATTCATATATAACCCTTGCTCCATCATATATACTCAATAATGAAGAAAATTCACTTTTATTGTGACTAATTCCCCTATAACATGGAATAAATACCATAGCGCTATCACATATATTAGTAAATGCCATAGCATCATGTCCTGCCCCACTTGGCATTACTTTATGTGTTATCTTTAATTTATCACTACATTCAACTAATTTCTTTTGCATATAAGAGCTCATTTTAACAGGGTCAAAAGAACCTGTTTCTTGTAAGAAAAATTTAACTTCTCTTTTTTTAGATATGCTTTTTATAACTTTATTCATATTTTCTACAATTGTATCTAAACTTTCTATATCAATTCCTCTTATATCAATGCCAAGGTTAACCTCTCCTGGTATAACATTTAATACATTAGGACCATTGCTTATTACTCCTACTGTTGTTACAGACTTTCTATATGCTTCAGATTTCCCTATTCTTTCAAGTTCTAGTATAAATTCAGATGCTGCACAAAGTGCATCTGATCTCATATCCATAGGCGTTGCACCTGAATGTTCTGCTTCTCCATGAATACACAAACTAAATCTTCTAGGACCTGCTATATCACTTACTATTCCAATTTTTATACCATATTCTTCTAAAACTTTACCTTGTTCAATATGTAGTTCTAAGTATTGTTTTATATTTTCTATTTTTTTAGGGCTTAAATTATATTCTTTATTATTAAAAACTTCTATAATCGACTTTCCTGTTTTAGAAACTAATCCTCTTATATCACTTTTAGTTAATTCATGGGTTATAAGACCACTACCAATAGTACATTTTCCGAAGTTACTAGATTCTTCACATCTAAAGGCACCCACTCTAATTGGGATATCTAACTTATCTTCTCTTGCCCAACTTAATATTAAAAGACCCGCTATCACTCCTGCTACTCCATCATATCTTCCACCATTTACAACAGAATCTAAGTGAGAACCTAATAAATAGTATTTTTTATCACTCATATTATTAGCTACATAAGTATTTCCAACCTCATCTATATAAGTATAAAATTCTTTATCTTCACCTAATTGTTTAAACATATCATGCATTTCATCTTCTACCTTAGAATATCCAAGTCTTGTTACTCCTCCATAGGAATTAGCTCCAATGTCATAGAACTTACCAAATATATACTCTAAATATTGTACATCTTCTCTTTTTGAAGCCATAAGATTTCCCCCATTATATTTGAATATTTATATGAAATTTGATTGGCTAAAATGTATCATTATCTATACTTTTCTATATATTATACCTTATATATATATAATTTTAAAGATTTTAACGAATTATTTAATAATTTTCTGAAATAAAATTCGAATTATTTAAGCAGTTTAAATATGAAATTCCGTTTAATATCTACTGCTTTTTTAGGACATAGTTCATGACAACAATAACACCTTATACATCTATCTAAATCTATAATTACTTTTTTATCTTGTAGCTTCATAACTTTAGCTGGACATGCCTCAATACATTTACTACATTTTATACAATCATTATCTCTTATAATTGGTTTTGGTGTAATAAGTTTTGTTATAGGTTTATGTAAAAAATTAGGTAAAGTTGATGAGAGTAGTCTAAAGTCTTTACTTGTACGTGGTATTTTAAAATTTTTTATTATTAACAAATTTATATCATCTCCTACAACTTCTACATCTAATAAATCCTTATTTATATAATTTCTTTTTATAGCTCCTCTTATAGTAGGTACTTTTTCAATTGGTAAGTTGATAATCTTACAAGCTACACTATCTATAGCATAAGGACTAGAAGATGCAAGTAAGACTCCTATCTTCCTCGGTATTCCTGCTGATGGTCCATCACCTTCCATGCCTACAACTCCATCCATTATAGTAAGTGTAGGATTTATATAAGAACATATATCTAAAAGTACATCTTCACAAAATAATTCTTCTGTTGGAAATCTATAATGTATTTCTGCTTTTTTTAAACCTGCTATACATCCATATAAATTTTTAACTCCACCTGTAAAAGTTGCCATACCATGTGTTTTTAATTTACATACATTTATTATGTGATCTACTTGTGTTATTGGAGTTATAATATCCATATATTTTAGCGCATGTGCATTTTTATTTTCTACTTTAATATCAGACACATCATAATTTAATTCTATACCTAATTCATTTGCTACTTCTTCCATACCAGATGATTTATATATTCCCTTTAATAAACCTTGTGTGTACGGACCACCTGGGCTATCTGCTATTATTACTTGGCAATTTAACTCTAGAAGTTTTTCACATAAAACCTTAATTACCATTGGATGAGTTGTTGTTGCTTCTTCTGGAGTTTTTTTCATAAGTAAATTAGGTTTTATAAGAACTTTACTATTTGCTTTTATATATGATTCTATTCCTCCAATATTATCTAAATTTTGTTCTATAGATTTTAATACATTATCATAATCATAATTATCACATTTTATAACAGATACTTTTTTCATTTTTTCCCCTTTTGATAAGTTTAAATTTATATACCATACTTTTATTCTTTTTTTATTAATTATATCTCATATCCATCTTTTTTAGATAATCTTTAATACATAATTTTTATCTAAGGAGTTATATAGGAACTACTCTTTACACGTAAAAATACTGGAATGAAATTTCATTCCA
>JAVXLU010000153.1:0-4693 GCA_036646635.1 Romboutsia sp. | reverse complement strand
ATATGCATGTATGGTGGATTTGATGTTACTACATGATATCCATGTACTTCTAATTCTTTATCTATTGTTTTTATATCTGCATTTATTATTTTTACTCTGTCTTCTAAGTTATTTAATTTTACTGAACGAGTAGCCATTTCATAAACTTCTTCCTGTATTTCCACTCCTATTATTTTGCTAGCTTCACTTTTACCTGCAATAAGTGTCGGTATTATACCAGTTCCAGTACCTAGGTCTACAATCTTAGCTCCTTTTTTTACCTTTGCAAAATTTGCCAAAAGTACTGCATCTACTCCAAAGCAAAATCCAGTTGTATCTTGTATTAGTTTTAATCCTTTTAATTGTAAATCATCTATTCTTTCTGTTTCTTTTAATTTTATTTCCATAAGTATCTCCTTTAACATCTTGTTTCACGTATTACTTGAAAAAAGGTAGGAAAAAATCCTACCCAATTAGTATATAAAAAATTTTAGTCTTCTAATTTCTTTAATTCTCTTATTGTAGCTTCATCTAATCCTTCTGCTCTTAGATTATTTCCACATTTTTTAGGTTCTTGTAAAACTTTAACTTCTTCTCTATGGCATATTTTCATAGTCTTATCATTAAATTCTATTTTAACTTGCTCTAATAACGGATTTATTTCTATTACTTTACCTTTAACCTCTCCAACTTTAACTAATGCTCCTACTACTGGCATTGCATCTATTGCTTCAGCATACACATCATGTTCATATTTTAAACAACAGAATAATCTTCCACATATTCCTGAAATTTTTGTAGGATTAAGAGATAAACTTTGATCTTTAGCCATCTTTATTGAAACTGGTTGGAAATCACCTAACCATGATGAACAACATAGACTTCTCCCACATGGACCCAATCCACCAATTGACTTAGCTTCATCTCTAACACCAATTTGTCTTAGCTCTATTCTTGTTTTGAATATAGCAGCTAAATCTTTTACTAATTCTCTAAAATCAATTCTTCCTTCTGCTGTAAAGTAAAATATTAATTTATTCCTATCAAATGTATATTCACAATCTATTAAATACATCGTAAGATCATGATCTTTTATTTTTTGCTGGCATAAATTAAAGGTTTCCTTTGCTTTTTCTTTATTTTCAAGATATACAGTAGTATCTTCGGATGTAGCTATTCTTATTATTGGTTTTAATGGTGAAACTAACTCTTTTTCTTCTATTTCTTTAGGACCAACAACTATTGTTCCATATTCTAATCCCCTTGCAGTTTCTACTACTACATCCACATTTCTTTCTACTTCAAATTCAACTGGATCAAAGTAATATATTTTCCCCGCATTTTTAAATCTAACACCCACTATCTTTATCATCTAATCACCTCATATATATTCAAAGCCATCACTTGTATACTTATATTAAAGTTACAGTTGCTTCTTATCTTGTTCTTGGTCTCTTCTATTATATCAATAATCTTAGATACTTGCGAATAAGTAATTTTTTTACTCATATTTTGTATAAATATTATTTTATCTGCATTTATTATCATACTTTTATCAATATTCTCTTTTATCATCATCATATCTCTAAAGTAATTTATAAAAATATCTAATATACTCAGAATTTCTTTCTTATACTTGTCCATGTTTGATGATATTTCTAATATATCTATTATATTTTTGTCAAGTATCGTTTGTATATATGACTGTATATCTTCTCTCATTATTGTAAAATCCGCTGATTCTGATAACTCTAACGCCTTTGCAATACTACCCCTAGAAAAAATAGATAGTAGCTGTGCTCTTTGTTCATCTATTCCATTATTTATTAAATAATTTTTTAAATCTAATAAAGATATAGGAAGAAATTTTATTATTTCACACCTAGATTTTATAGTCGCTAATAATGCTTCTTTATTACTGGTAATTAAAATTATTATAGCATATTCCGGTGGTTCTTCTAATGTTTTTAGCAAAGCATTTTGAGCTTCTATAGTCATTTTTTCTGCTTCATTTATTATATATATTTTATAATCTTTATGTGGTTTTATTATTATATCTGTTTGTAATTTTCTTATTTGAACTATTTTTATACTACTTCCATCAGGATTAATATTTATATAATCTAGACTACTATCTAAATTTTCACTATTTAATAATATTTTTGCTAATTCATCTGTTAATTTTTTTTTCCCTATACCATCTATACCTTCAAACATATATGCATGGTTAATCTTATTTTTTTTTATTGAATTTGTTAAATACTTTTTAGCAAATTCTTGCCCTATTATATTTTTAAAATACATCTCTAACACTCCATAGATTTTATTGTATCTCTAACAACTTTATAAATTTCTTCATGTATACTATCCATACTTCTTAATTCATTATCTTTAATACAGTTTATTTTCTTCCAATTATATTTATCCGCTATATATAAAGAATTATTGTATGATTGTTCTAAATAATCAATATCACTTTCATGTATATCTTTCTTATATTCACCTGTAAATTTATTTTTTCTGTTTTCCATAAGTTTTTTGCTAAACTCAATAGGTACATCTAAAAAAATAACACAATCTGGCTTAGGTATCTTATACATATTAAATTCAAAATCAGTTAACCACTCTAGATATTTATCTCTATCTTCTTTATCCATTTTAGACGCTTGATGTACCATATTAGACGTTGTATATCTATCTGCAAGTATTATTCCTCCTTTAGTATAAAATTCCTCCCATTGGGTCTTATATGATGCATATCTATCTGCTGCAAAAAATGTAGATGATATATATGGATCTATATCTGATGGTTTATCTCCAAAATCTCCTCTTAAATACATTTTTACTAATGCTGAAGACTCTGATTGATAATTTGGGTATTCAACCTTTTTTATATTTAATCCATCTTGTAAAAATCTTTCATATAATTTTTTTGTCTGTGTTGCTTTTCCACTTGCATCTGATCCACTTTCTATAATTATTAACTTTCCGTCCATATTTTATATCCCGATTAAAGCTTCTATTTATATAATTAATTTTTAAAATTTTAATTAATATTATAATTAATTGTCTTTAACCAGATTTCACCTCCATATATTTTAATTCTCATATATTTTGTATAAATTAATAACCTTTATATTAGTTTATAATTTCTATAAATTCTAAGTTAGAATCTTTTAATCCATTTATATTCATACCCTTTTCATGGCATAACAATATATAATCTATTATTTCTTTTGTTATTATTTCTCCAGGAGATAACAAGATTATTCCTGGTGGATAAGGTATTATATACTCTCCACATACTTTTCCTATACTATCATTTATTTTAACACTCTTTTTAGATTTATAAAATGCATCTCTAGGACTTAGTACTTTTAAAGGATTTTGAATTGGATACTTTATTTTTTCTAATTCATTCTTATTATTATCTCTTTTACATATCTTATTTAATGCTAATTCTAATATTTTAAAATTTTGTCTTTCATTTCCTATGGTACATATTAATAATATTCCATAATAATTAGCTAGCTCTACTTGTATATTATATTCTTTTCTAAGTATTTCTTCTAATTCATATCCCGTTAAACCTATACTATTTAATTCTATAAATATTTTACTTTTATCATATTCGTTATATATATTTATAAATTTATTATTTTTAATATTATCTATAAATTCATCTATATGAAATAAAAGTTCTTCCATCAACTCTATTCCTTTTTTTTCATATATATCAACTGCTAATTCTAATGATGCCATTAATATATATGAAGGACTAGATGATTGGACAAATCTTAACATTGATGATAATCTAGTTTGATTTACTCTATTGCCTTGTGTATGTATCATAGATGCTTGAGTAAATGCTGGTAAAGTTTTATGTGTGCTTTGTATAACTAAATCTGCACCTTGTTCTAATGCTGTTTTAGGTAATTTATCACTTAATCCTAAATGTGCTCCATGCGCCTCGTCAACTATAACTATTATATTTTTACTATGGGCGTAATCACATATTATTTTTAAATCATATGTGATTCCGTAATATGTTGGATATGTAAGTAATATAGCTTTTGCATCGATATTATTATTTATAACTTTTATAACATCATCTACTTTAACTCCCTTTACTATATTAGTATATTCACATATATCCTCAGTTATATAAATAGGGTCTACATCTCCTAATATACATCCATTTATAACTGACTGATGACAATCTCTATTTACAATTATCTTATCCTTTGGATTACATAATGCCATTATAGACGCCTGTATACCACATGTAGTGCCATTAACTAAATAATAAGTCTTATCGCTTTTAAACACTTTAGATGCTCTCTTTTGAGACTCAAAAATTATACCTTCTGGTGAATGTAAATTATCTGTTCCTATTATTTCTGTTGTATCCATTTTATACATACTTTCTACTATTAAATTATATCCTAATTTATCATAAACTTTTCCAATCTTATGTCCTGGAACATGAAAAGATATTAAATCTAAATTTACTATTTTATTTAATTCATCTATAATTGAATTTTTCATTTATCTCTCCTAATATTTAATTATAATTCATCTCTTATAATTTTTTAATTTTATTTTTTATATAGTAAAAGCCGCTGATTTATACTACTATCAACGGCCTAAATATATTTTATAAAAAAAGATTACGTGGCTACGTCTTACTCTCCCAGGCAGTTGCCCACCAAGT
>JAVXLU010000152.1:0-4702 GCA_036646635.1 Romboutsia sp. | reverse complement strand
ATCTAAGGTTTTCCCTAAAGCCTTACATATTGCAATACAAAGATTTAGAGTAGGGTTATAGTTTCCAGATTCTATTAATCCGATAGTCTGCCTTGTTACTCCGACTACTCTGGCTAAATCCTCTTGTTTCATATCACATTCAATACGAGCTATTTTCATTCTTTTATTTTTCATATAAACCTCCTTATATTAAAAATAGTACGATAAATATAACAAAAAGTAAACTATATATTGCATTATACAATTAATAATAGTAAGAATAATTAGAATATATAGAATATACTCTGGAATTATGGTGAAATATGTAATAAAAGGGGCGAAAATAAATTATTTATAAGAGGGTAGAAGGGAATAAAAATGGTATCTATATATAATAAAATTAGTGACTATGTAATAGTATTAAATCATATGGGGGATATAGTTTTTTGCAATGAAAGCTTTTTAAAGCGATTAAACTATAATCATGAAGAAATATTAAACTTAAATATAGTTAAAATAATAAGTGAAAATAATAACATTAATAATGTGCTAAAAGAATCTGGGGAAATAAATAAAACCTTAGAGTTTTACTCAAAGTCAAATGATCTAGTCAAAATCGATTCAAATATAAGTATGGAAAATTTCAATAATGATAAAAGTATTTTTATTATAGGTAAAGAAGTGCAGTCAAAACAATATACGATGGAAATATTAGAGGATCTTTTAGATAATATTAATGTTTGTGTATTTGTTATAGATGCTGATGGAAAGTATCTATATGTAAATAAGCCTTTTACTGAAATGATAGACAAAAAAAGAGAAGATATTATTGGAAGTTATAATAGTGATAATTGGGAATATCATATTTATAATGAATTTGAAAAAAATAATAGAGAAGTTTTTGAGAATAAAAGTCCAAAGATATTTAATGAAAAATTATTATATGATAACAATATTCATTGGTATGAAAGTTACAAAGCTCCAATATTTGATAAAAATAAAAAATCTAAATATATTGTAGGAAAATCTAAAAATATTGATTTATTAAAAATCACATCAGAAGAGTTATATAAAAACTATAATAGAGTAACAATTGGAAGTGACTTTAGTGAAAGTAGTAAGAAGAGTGCGGATTTGAATAAAATATTAAAAAATATTGGAGATCATATACTTGATTATACAAAAGCAGATGGTATTTCTATGTTACTTTATGATAGAGATAAAGAAGGTTTAATACCTGTCATAAAATTAAAAGATGATAATATATATCTTAAGAATATAGAATTTATACCACTAAAAAAAATTGATGTAGATTCAGATAAATACAGAAAGTATTTTAATTGTATATTTAAAAAAGATAAAATACCTAATTTATCAAGCTTAGATTATAACTGTATAGATGAATTATGTTATTCTGGTAATTATACAATAGAATTATATGATGAATTTATTGGAATGGTAGTTTTAAGTTATAAAAATGGTAGTGCTCCTAAATTTAATAGCGATGAGTATATGAAATATATATGTAATAAAATAGCAATGATAATTAAAAATATCAGACTTTCAAATGAGGTATCTATTGAAAATAAAAAACGTAAACATACAGAAAAAGAGCTACAACGTTATTTAAATGTTTCAGTTGATTTAGTAGCTATAGTAGGAAATGATGGATATTTTAAAAAACTAAGTCCTAATTGGTGTGATGTTTTAGGATGGACAGAAGAAGAATTATTATCAATTCAACTTAGAGATATTACTCATCCTAAAGATTTAGAAACAATTAGGATGAACAATAAATCAGGGCTTAAAGAAGGTGAAATTAATAGAACTATTATACGATACAGGCATAAGAATGGAAAATATATTCATCTTGAATGGAGTAGCGAGTATATAGGTGATGAAGAGGTATATGTTACAACGGTAAGAGATATTACAAGAAAGCTAGAAATACAAAAAGAAAAAAGAATATTAGAAGAAGCAGTCCAGATAGAGGTTGCAAAAAATGAATTCTTTTCAAATATATCTCATGAATTTAGAACGCCAATAAATATTATATTAGGTACTATGCAAGTGATTAATAAAAATATAGAAAAAAATAATATGCAAATAAATAGTTTAAAGAAACATACTAACTATATAAAACAAAACTCATACAGATTATTAAGGTTAGTAAATAATCTAATAGATATAAGTAAAATGGATATAGGAATGTATGAGCTTAGATGTTCTAACCAAAATATTATAAGTATTATTGAAGATATAACCCTATCTGTAGCAGATTATACAAAAAATAATAAAATAAATCTTATATTTGATACAAATGATGAAGAAGTTATTACATATTGTGATCCAGATAAAATAGAAAGAATAATGTTAAATCTTTTATCTAATGCGATAAAATATACACAAGAGGATGGTTTTATAAAAGTTAAAATTAACTCTACACAAGAAAATATAATAGTTTCTGTAAAAGACAGCGGAGTAGGTATACCAAAGGATAAATTAGATGTTATATTTGATAGATTTGGGCAAGTGGATGGTTCGTTTAATAGAAAATGTGAAGGTAGTGGAATTGGGCTATCACTAGTGAAAAACTTAGTAAAAATGCATGGAGGAAAAATACATGTAAATAGTGAAGTCAATAAAGGCTCAGAATTTATATTTAGTATTCCGATTAAGCTAAAAGAAGAATATAATGATAATGAGTATGATGTTGATAGAAAATACAAGCATGTAGAACGATGCGATATAGAATTTTCAGATATATATAGTATATAATAAGACCTCAATTAATAATTAGAATTATAATTCTATTTATTAATTGAGGTTTTTTTAAAAAATAAATACATATGGGTTAAGTTATTATATGATGAAATCCTACGTTGGCTATTAGAGATTGTATTTCCTGAGTTCATTTGGTTTATCTTCTTTTAATCTATTTGGGGGGAGTTGGAGATTATATAGCATCTTCCTGTACTAAAAGCCTAAAGTGCGGGGCTTTAACGTTTCGTCAGATTGCTATATAACCTCCAACTTTTATATGTATTAAAAAATCAAAATATATTTAGAAAAATATTAATTAATATATTTTTTTTTGAATATATATAGTAAACGAATAAATGGAGGTATGTTTGTGGGTATAAATTATAAAAATGAAAAGAAGCAATATGTTATTTTATGTTTATTACAATATGTGCATACCATTTCTTTTTATTTATTAATTCCACGTAATATATATATAAAGAATTCTACGCTCCTTATTTATGATTTTGCTTTTTTTCATAATGTGTTTAGTGATGTTTTTATAATTGTACCAATTATATTAGGTTTTATAATTGCTTATATATATTTGATTTTGATGAATTTAGAAAAATGGTATAAGCCTAAAATAAAAAAACAAGCAAGGACTCCATATGGATATATTAATTTAGCAACTGTATTAAATATGTATCTTTATAGGAATGGAATATTGATTTTATTTGATAGCTATAAGAATTATAAAAATATTAATATATTAACTTTGTTCATAATTACTGTGATATTTATAATATTTTTTATGAAAAATTATAGATATAATTTCAAAAAACAATAAAACCAAAAATGCTTGATTTATTTCAAGTATTTTTGGTTTTTATTAAACTTATGCAGATGAATTTCAGTTAAAGCTATAGGTCCAAATAAAATTAATATTTCAGCTATAAGATAAATTGAATTTGGAAGCTTTAAATTCATTGTGTTAGTTAAGACAGTGAAGATAATAGAAAATATTAAAGATAGTGTGCAAGTCTTGTAAATATAAGTATTTGCTTCTTTCCAACTTTCTTTGTTTTTCATTGCAGAACGAAATTTATATCCTGCATGGATGTTAGGATATTGTTTATAGTCATCATGTAGGTACTTACAAACTGCACCTATAAAATACATAATTATCCCCAATAAAATTATTACCATTTTCCATTTACCCCCTGTAATTAGATTGATAATATAATAATTTTGAACTTAATTATATTATAGAGTATTTTGAATTATTTACCAATTAAAATTAGATATATTATTTAGGTGTTTGAGGTTTTAACGTTTAGAAAATGAGGAGAAATGCGTGTTCTCCTCATTTTTTTATGGATATTATGTTTTTGCTAAGCTCGTTTATACTTTCTGTTAGGCTTTGTAGTTTTCCTTCTATTCTTATCAGTAGATACATACTGATTGCTATTGGAAATCCTACATTGGCTATTAAAGATTGTATTTCTGAGTTCATGAGTTACCTCCTTTTGGGGGAGTTTGAGGTTATATAGCATCTTCCTGCACTAAAGCCTGAAGGGCGCGGCTTTAACGTTTCGTCAGATTGCTATATAACCTCAAACTCTTATAATATGTAGGTGTCTTTGAAGCCTTTTGAAATGGCTTCATTTTTTAACTTTAGGGCATTATTTTTCTCTTTAAATGCTCCTATGATTACTTTGTAAAGTGGGGCTTCTGATGGTGTTTCTTTGTTTATGAAGTTTAGTAGGGTATATGCTATTGTTTGCGCTGTGTTTTGTAGGTAGTTTTCTTTTATACAAGAATTTTCTATTTCTGAGTTTGATATAAAGTCTATTTCTATTATTATTGCTGGCATTTTTGTGTTTTTTAGGACTGAGAACTGTTTTGATTCTTTTACTCCCCGGGTAGGTGTGTTTAGGTTTTTTGATAGATTTGAGGTTAGGGTTTTGCCTAGTGTGGA
>JAVXLU010000151.1:0-4810 GCA_036646635.1 Romboutsia sp. | reverse complement strand
TCTTAAGGACAAGTATAACTATACCATCTGAATTTTATATCGTCAATACTTTTTTTAAAAGTTTTTATTTTTTTAATAATAATTTTAATTATTATTTTAATTTAATTAGTCAAAATAGGCTTATAGCTTGTATTGAAATTGTATATTCAAATTAAATATTATAATTATTAAATATAATATGTATATATTATTTGTATTAGTTAATAAAAATAATATATATATTATATGTAAGGAGGTCTATATTATGCAAAAAAAAATAATTTCTTTTTCAATATTATTATTACTATCAATTTCTCTAACTAGTTGTAGCCCCTTTAAAAATAATTCAAATGAAAAACCTAGTTTAGATAATAGCACTACTAAACCATTAAAAGAACCTATTAAAGATTCTAATCCTCAAATTAAAGATAACTTTAGCACTATTGAAACATCTAATTTAGATAATACTACTATTAGTTGGTTCTTCATCCCAAATGATAGGCATATAACACCTAATGTTAATGATAAACTTAATTTTAATTTAAAAGATTATCATGCTATTTATAATGGTCCTACTAAAACTGATTCTAAAACTTTATATTTAACATTTGATGAAGGATATGAAAATGGATACACACCTAAAATTTTAGACACATTAAAAGAAAAGAATGTAAAAGCAGTTTTCTTTGTTACTTCTCATTATATAAAATCTAATCCAGATATTATAAAAAGAATGGCAGATGAAGGACATATAGTTGGTAACCATACTAATACACATCCATCTATGCCTGATAAGACTTCTAATATTAGTACTTTTAATGATGAATTAATTGATGTAGAAAATAAATATAAAGAACTTACGAATAATGATATGCTTAAATTTTTTAGACCACCTATGGGAAATTACTCTGAAAAAAGTTTAGCAATGACTAATAATTTAGGATATACTTCAGTATTTTGGAGTTTTGCTTATCATGATTGGGATACTGATAATCAACCAACTAAAGAAGATGCAATGAAAAAAATAATGGATAATTTACATGATGGTTCTATATTACTATTACATGCAGTTTCCAAAACAAATACTGATATTTTAGGAGATTTTATTGATAATGCACAATCTCAAGGCTATGAGTTTCAATTAATAAATCAATAAAGAATTATTAATTTATACGCTTAGCTTATTATCTAAATCTTTAATATATAAATTATAATAATTTTTATAAATTTATCACTAAATAAAATACATATATTGTTAAATTTGATATAATCTTTATATATTTTAATTTTGGAGGTTACTAAGTATGGAATATAATCAAGACTATAAAAAAGACATCCTTCGTCTAGCCTTATTCATAGGCGAACTTATGCTTTCAAATGGGGCAGAAACGTATAGAGTTGAAGATAGTATTCTTCGAATTTGCAAATCTAGAGGGTTTAATCATATTAATGTATTTGCAGCTCCAACTGTTATTATAATTTCTGATGAAAGATTTGATGGTCTATCTTTTATGAAAACAATAAAAAGTAGGTCTATAAACCTAAATAGAATTTCATTACTTAATAACTTCTCAAGAGAATTTGTGAATAATCCAGAGTTATCCGTTAATGATGCCTTATTAGAACTTAAACAACTTGGTCAAACACCATCTTATCATCCATATGTAGTTAACTGTGCAACAGGATTTGCTTCAGCTAGTTTTGCTTATTTGCTTGGAGGAAATAATCTTGTAACATTTATATTTACTTTTATTTCCTCTATACTAGCAATTATCACTTTTAATAAAACTATGAAAATTAGCTCAATATCTACTTTTTCAAGTTTAGTTGCATCTATTTTAATAGCCTGTATGGGAGTTTTACTTACAGAAGTAGGAATCTTACATAATCCTAAAATTCTTATAGTTGGTTCAATAATGCCGCTACTTCCTGGAGTTGCATTTATAAAAGGGATTCGTGATTTAATTTCTGGTGACTTAATATCTGGAGTATCTCGTGCTTTTGATGCTGGTATGACAGCTATTGCTATTGCATCTGGAGTTGGTCTTATACTTGACTTATGGATTAGAATAGGAGGTTAGCATCAGTTAACTATAAGTTATAAAACTATATAAAAAGGAGCTATTCTAATGATTGATATACCAATTTATCTACATTTTCTATTTGCATTTTTTGCTACGGCTGGTTTTTCTGTATTTCTTAATGCACCAAAATCTACCCTTATACCAGCTGGTATAACTGGGGCTACTGGTTGGTCTATCTATATTTTATTAGTTGAAGTATCTTCTAATCCAATATTTGCTAACTTTATCGCAGCTGCTATTGTATCTCTATTTAGTGAGATATTAGCTAGAAAATTAAAACATCCAGCTATACTGTTTGTAATACCTGGTATTATACCTTTAGTTCCAGGTCTTGGAATGTATAATACTATGCTTTACTTAGTTCAAAATAATTTTGATTTAGCTATGTCTACTGGTGCAGATACTCTATTTATAAGTGGAGCCATAGCACTAGGAGTATTGATTATAACTTCACTAGCTAAAACATTTAATCTATTAAATTTAACAAGAAAAGCTGCTAAATAGCAGCTTTTTTTACACTAATATTCTTGTGATTATCGGGATAAAATGCTTACTATCTTTAAATCTCTTATCATTTTTCTTTAAAATAAGAAAAGCAATATACGTACTCAATAATCCTACCATAGTACTTATAACTTCTATATTAGATACAACCCCTAATATATCTAATATAAAATATGTTCCTATTGTTCCTAAAAGTAAACCTAAAAGAGGTATTAAATAAGCTAAAGCAGTTGCTTTTAATACATTTACGTTTTCCATATTTACCTCTACATGGTCCCCTATTTTAGCTCCTATTGTGTTATCTACTTCAACAACTATATCTTTTCTTTCTGAACTTGTAACACATTTTCCACAAGATGCACACGCTGAATGCCTCTGCATCTTTAGTTTCGCAGTCTTTTTGTCAACAATTTGTATTATATATCCTTGTTGATTCATACATTCCCCCCTATTTTGTAAACTTATTTATAGTATCCATAAGTTCATTTATCATATCTTCAGTACATTCTCTATCCCCTTGATTTATACTTTCAGATACGCAACCTTTTACATGATTTTCTAAAATTATAGTACCAACTTTATTTATGGCAGACCTTATAGCAGATATTTGAACTAATATATCTACACAATATCTTTCTTCATCTACCATCTTTTGAATTCCTTTAACTTGTCCTTCTATTCTTTTAAGTCTTTTTATAAGAGCATCTTTGTCATTAGTTTTTGATAAGTTTTTATCTTCCATCTTATATACCTCACATTATCATTATATCTATATTATATCTTATTTATATAAATCCTTGGATAATACTTATATTTTATTTAATTGTTATAAAATATAAGTATTATGTCAATTATACTACTAAGTAATTAATTTTTAAAAGGAGATTTATTAATGAATTTACAATCTAAAAATAATGCAAAACAAGCTTTAAATGATTTTAAACTAGAGATAATTAGTGAATTACACTATAATTGTAATTCTATAAACAATAGAATTGAAACTAATCATCAACAAGAAATATTAGAAGTAACTAATAAAAGATAAACTTTAACTTATGATATCATCCTCAAGTAATATATCTTCTATCAACTTCCAAATCACTAATAGCATATTACTTGATAAATAAAACAAAAGATGCTTATTCTATATAAATAAGCATCTTTTTAGGTTATAATTTATTTTTTATCAGCTATATCTACTTTTATACTTAATTCTTCAAGTTGTGTATTATCAGCTATTGCTGGAGCATTTGTCATTGGACAAACTGCACTTTGATTTTTAGGGAATGCTATAACATCTTTAATGTTAGTAGTTCCAGCAAGTATCATTACAAGTCTATCAAGACCGAATGCTATACCTGCATGAGGAGGAGTTCCATATTTGAAAGCATCTAATAAGAATCCAAACTTTTCATTTGCTTCTTCTTCAGACATACCTAATGCTCTAAACATTTTTTGTTGAACATCAGCATTAAATATTCTAACACTTCCCCCACCTACTTCATATCCATTTATAACTATATCATAAGCCTTAGCTCTTAAAGATGCTTTATCATCACCTTCTAATTTTTCTATATCCTCATCTAATGGAGATGTGAATGGGTGATGCTTAGCTATCATTCTTCCATTTTCTTCATCTTCTTCAAATACAGGGAATTCAGTTACCCATAACATTTTGTAATCATTATTATTTAATAAATCAAGTCTTCTTGCAACTTCAAGTCTTACTTGACCTAGAGCATCAAATACTACACTATCTTTATCAGCAACAAATAATAGTAAATCTCCTGATTTTGCATTCATTCTATCTAGTATAGCTGTCATTTCTTCTTCATTTAAGAATTTAGCTATTGGAGAAGTTACTTCTCTGTTTTCACCTATCTTCATCCAAGCAAGACCTTTAGCCTTATAAGTTTTAGCATGATCCTCTAACTTACTTACTTGTTTTTTGCTAAATGATTCAGCTCCACCTTCTACATTAATACCTCTAACACTCATACCTTCTTTAGTAGCATTAGCAAATACACTAAATCCACAAGTACTTACTATATCAGATATATTATTTAATTCAAAACCAAATCTAGTATCTGGCTTGTCTGAACCATATCTTTCCATAGCTTCAGCATATTTCATAACTGGAAGTGGTAAACTTACTTCTACATTTAATATTTCTTTAAATATAGTTTGAACCATTTTTTCCATTATAGCCATAACATCTTCTTGTTCAACAAAAGACATTTCAC
>JAVXLU010000150.1:0-4815 GCA_036646635.1 Romboutsia sp. | reverse complement strand
ATGAAAAATTTAGTAATAGCAGTAGATGGACCAGCAGGAGCGGGTAAAAGTACAATAGCAAAGATAATAGCCAAAAAATTAAATATAAACTACATAGATACAGGGGCTATGTACAGAGCAATAACATATAAATGTATTGTAAATAACATAGATATAAATAATGAAGAAGAAGTAATAAAAATAGCCCAAGCAACAGAAATAAACTTTAAAGATAATAATATATATTTAGATAAAAAAATATTAAGTGAAGAAATAAGAACAATAGAAGTTAGTAATAATGTGTCTAATGTAGCTAAAATAAAAGAAGTAAGATATTTAATGGTAGATGTTCAAAGAGAGATAGGACACAGAAGTTCTGTAATATTAGATGGAAGAGATATTGGTTCATATGTATTTCCTAATGCAGATTATAAGTTTTTCTTAGTAGCGACAGCAAAAGAAAGAGGTACTAGACGTTATATTGAATTAACTAATAAAGGATATGATATCACATTAGATGAAATAATAAAAGATATAATAAAAAGAGATGAAATAGATTCAAACAGAGAATTTGCACCATTAGTTAAAGCAGAAGATGCAATAGAAATAGATACTACTGGTAAAAGTATAAACGATGTAATAAATATTGTATTATCTAAAATAAATATTTAGTAGAAGAGGGAGAAAATTTTGAATTTTTACAAATTTGCAATAAATACATTTAGGGGATTTTCTAAAGTATTTTTTAAATATGAAGTAATTGGGTCCGAAAACATTCCGAATGAAGGTAATGTAATAATAGCAGCTAATCATAAGTCAAATCTTGATCCAATTTTTTTAGCTGCATCAATACAAAATAGAGAAGTTGCTGCAATAGCTAAAAAAGAGCTTTTTAATGTTAAGCCACTGGGATTTATATTAAGAAAATTAAATGTTATACCAATAAATAGAGATAAACCAGATGTATCTACCATAAAAACTATTTTAAGATCAGTTAAAGATGGGTATGTATTAGGTATATTCCCAGAAGGGACTAGAATTAAGGAACCTGGATTTGGAGAGGCTAAAGCTGGACTTTCTGTATTTGCTATAAAAAGTAAATCTGTAGTAGTTCCAATATCTATAATATCTAATTATAAGTTATTTAATAAAGTTACTATATATATGGATAAGCCAATTTCTTTTGAAGATTACTACAAAGAAAAGTTAACTACAGAAGAAAATGAACACTTAGCACAAAACGTATTAGAAGTAATAAAAGAAAATTACTATATACATTCAAAATAATTTATAAACCAAATTCTAATTTTAAATTAAGCAAGTTATAAACTAGGGAGATATAAATATGAACGTTAAAATAGCTAAAGAATCAGGGTTTTGTTTTGGAGTTAAAAGAGCTATGAAAATGGCGTGGAATGAATTAGAAGCAAGTAATGATGGTATATATGCATTAGGTCCACTTATTCATAATAAACAAGCAGTTCAAAAATATGAAGAAAAAGGACTTAAAACAGTAGATAAGATAAGTGATGTACCACCTAACAATAATATGATAATTAGGTCTCATGGTGTAGCTGAGACTGTATATAATGAATCTAAAAAAAGATGTATAAACTTAGTTGATACAACATGTCCATTTGTAACTAAAATTCATAGAATAGTAAAAAAATACTATAAAAATGGATATAGTATAATTGTTGTAGGAGATGAAAATCATCCAGAAGTTATAGGAATAAATGGATGGTGTGAAAATTCTGCAATAGTTATAAAAAATATAGATACATTAAATAATATATCCTTTGATAAGACAAAAAAATATTGTTTAGTATCTCAAACTACTATAAACTTAGATTTATATATACAAATAGTAGAATTCTTATCTCAAGAATTAGAACATGTATTGTTTAATAATACAATATGCTCTGCCACAAAAGTAAGACAAGAAGCAGCTAATAAATTATCTAAAGAAGTAGATGTAATGGTAGTTATTGGAGGTACACATAGCTCTAATACTCAAAAGTTAGTTAATATATGCAAAAAAGTAGTACCTACTTTTGCAATAGAAACCAAAAGTGACTTAAATATAGATTTATTAAAAAACTTTAAAGATGTAGGGATTACAGCAGGAGCATCTACTCCAAATTGGATAATAGATGACGTTGTAGAATTTATAAAATCTATATAAAAATAAAGAAGCATGTACTTATAAAAGTGCATGCTTCTTTATTTTTGTATAATTGATTATTTACATTTATAATGTGGTATATATAATAGGAAATATTATAAAATTTAATAACTTGGAATATATACAAGTTTATAGTTCATAATCTAAATATAAAGAATTTTATCTATTGACAATGATAATTCATTTCAATTATACTTATTGAAGGAAATAAAGGGAGGTTATACATGAATACATTTATATCATCAGCTGAAGAATCATTTTTACATGTTGGATCTATGATTGGTTTTTTCATAGTATTATTTGGATATATAAATTATAAAACTAATGAAAATTTTACATATATCATAACTAAAAATAAAAATTTACAACCATTAATAGGAGCAGTTATTGGAGTAATACCAGGGTGTGGTGGTAGTTTAGCTATAATTCCTCTATATATACAAGGAAAGCTAAGTTTTGGAACTATAGTTGCAAGTTTAATATCTAGTATGGGAGATGCAGCATTCATATTAATTTCTGCAAATTTTAAAGTATATTTAATTGTAAGTATGATAGGATTAGTTACAGGTATAGTTACAGGCTACGCTGTAGACTTATTTGCTTTAGGAGAAAAATTAAATTTAGGAAAAAATAATTTCAAAATATTAACTAGAAATTCATCTTGTGGATGCAGCTATGATACACATGATGAATTTGATTTTAAAATTAATATAAAAAATGAGAACAATAAATTTTATAAATTTGCTTATTTTGTAACTCATAAAATAGGATATAAAATTTACTTAGTTGTATTAATTATTGGATTTTTAATAATGGGTATATCTCATTCAGATGCAGAACATAATCATGAACCTACTACTGGTACAAATACAGCAATAATTGAAGAAATTGAACATGATAATGAAAATATATTAGTTCATTTAAGTCATGAATTAGAAAGTGGTATAGCTATAATAGGTATAGTTATATCAATACTATATACTTTATGCTATAAATTAGTATCAAAGAGATATAATATAGATAAATATAGTAACTCAACACTTAAAAATGTATTAATAAAAAGTGTATCAGAAATATCATTTATTATATCCTGGATATTTGTAGCTTATTTAATTTATGATATTATCATTGTATTGATTGGTGGAGAACAGAAAATAGCTAATCTTGTTTTATATGCAGGAATAGGAAGTGTATTTATAGGTTCATTCCTTGGACTAATACCTGGATGTGGTATTCAAATACTTCTTATGTCATTTTATTTAAAAGGTAATTTACCATTAGGAGCAGTAATCGCAAACTCTATATCTCAAGATGGAGATGCACTATTTCCAATAATTGCAATGGATAAAAAAACAGCTATATGGGCTACTATAATAACAACCATTCCGGCTATTATTGTAGGAGCAATAGTATATTATATATATTGATATAAAAATTATCATTATCTAACAAGAGGGCGTAATTAATAATCTTAATACGCCCTCTTACTTATGTACAAATATCTATATAGTATTTAATTCATTTCTTATTTTACAAATTATAGTGCATATTGTATCAATTTCATAACCTATTAAAATTTTATTATTTAATTTACACTCATTACATCCATCCATACAATTGGCCCCTGTAATTATATCGTCTTTAGTACCCCATTCTTTTAATACCTTTATAAATTCATTAATTTCCATATACTATTCCTCCCAAATATATTCTTACTATTATTATATATTTGTAACATAATAAATGTCTCTAGGTATATATTGGTATAAATTTATATTATAAAACCTTGCTTCATTTTAATTAAACTACTAAAATAGAATAATGAGAATTATAAAAAAGAAAGGGCTAATAATGGACGAACAATACTATGAGAATTTATTAAACATAATTACAACAGGAGATCAAAGATGGAATAAAAATAACACACATTGTCACCCTTATGAACCAACGCTATATTCAGCACTTGAAATATTATTTGAAAACTATACTTTAAAAAGTAATGATTATATAGTTGATTTTGGATGTGGAAAAGGAAGACTTAACTTTTATATAAATTATTTTTATAAATCATATATAACAGGTATAGAAATGAATGAAATCTTTTACCATGAAGCTTTAGAAAATAAAGCTAACTATTTAAAAAGAAATAAAAAGAGTTTAGATAAAGTAAATTTTGAATGTTGTTTTGCTCAAGATTATAAGATTCAATCATATGATAATAAATTTTATTTCTTTAATCCATTTTCTATACAAATATTCACTAAAGTTATAGAAAATATTTTAATTTCATTTGAAAATAATCCAAGAAAAATGGAAATAATATTATATTATCCATCAGATGATTATATCTATTATTTAGAATACTTAAGTCCTTTTATGTTATCAAAAGATATTATATTACCCAAAGCATATAAAAAAGATGAGAGAGAAAGATTTGTTATTTATAAATTAGATTATTAGAATGTGTATTATCCTTAGGTATTATACACATTTTTAATTTGGATAAATATGTTAGGAAAAATTGTAATAATAGGAATAATATAGCCATTACTAGGAAAAATTAAATAATAGATTAATTTAGTTAAATATAGAAGCTAAGGAGTGCAAATAATGGCTGATAAAAGACAAACTATAATACAAAGTTCACTAGG
>JAVXLU010000149.1:0-4868 GCA_036646635.1 Romboutsia sp. | reverse complement strand
TAAATGAAGATTTATCTAACTGGTATATAAGACGTTCAAGAAGAAGATTCTGGGCGACTGAATTAACAGAAGATAAAAAATCAGTTTATAATACTACTTTTGAAATATTAACAGAGCTTTGTAGATTAGTAGCTCCATTTACTCCTCATATAGCAGAAGAGATATACAGAAACTTAACTGAAGAAACTTCAGTTCATTTAGCTTCTTATCCGAAATGTAGTAATGATTTATTAGATAATGAGTTAGAAGAGAAAATGGATTTAGTTAAAAACTTAGTTACTTTAGGTAGAGCATCAAGAGAAGCTACTAGAATAAAAGTACGTCAACCAATACAAAAAGTATTAGTAGATGGTAAGTTTGAAACTACTATAAGTGATGTAGTTGATTTAATAAAAGAAGAGCTTAATGTTAAAGAAGTGGTATTTGCTAAAGATTTAGGTGAGTATATGAACTTTAGTTTAAAGCCAAACTTTAAAGTATTAGGCCCAGTATTAGGTTCTAAGATGAAGTTTTTTGCAGGAGCATTAAATAAATTAGATGCACAAGAAGTTGTACCTCAATTAGAAGAAGGGAAATCTTTAATTGTTGATATAGATGGATCTGATTTTGACTTCAATAAAGAGCAAGTATTAATAAACATAGCAGCTAAAGAAGGATTTAATGTATCTATGGAAAATAATATATTCGTTATATTAGATACTACATTAAGTGAAGAGTTAATAAATGAAGGTTATGCTAGAGAATTTATATCTAAGATACAACAAATAAGAAAAGCTAGTAATTTTGAAGTATTAGATAATATAGAAATAGAGTATTCTTCTAATGATGAAATAGCAAATGCGATAGACAACTTCAAAGAATATATAAAATCTGAAACTTTAGCATTAAAAATAAATAGAGTAGACGATGAAAGTTTAGAAAAACATAACTTAAATGACCATATGACTGGAATAAAAGTTATAAGAAAATAAATAGAAAAGGGGCTATCTCAAAATAGAGATTGCTCCTTTTTTGTGTATATAAACATAATATATGGCTAAAAAAATAATATTTAAATATAAATAAAATAAAATAAAAAAATCGAAATATTCTGAATTAAAAAAATATAGTAAAATAATAAAAACTATTAAAAAAAAAAGAAAAAAAAACAAAAAAATAAAATAAAATAAATAAAAAATAATAAAAGTGTTTAAAATATAAAGTATAAAACAGCTAATAGTATATTAAATAAAATAAATGCAGTAAATTTTGTAAATAAATTAGAAATTTAACTAAAAGTATGAAAACGATGTCGTAATATGATAAAATTAACTTAGCAATTATGAACAATCAAAATAATTGAAGGAGAAAATTAAAATGGACTTAAGTTTAAAAGATCAAGAGAACAAAAAACAAGGTTTTATGGACAAGATAGAAAAGCTTGGAAATAAATTACCTCATCCAGTGCTAATGTTTATATACATTGCAGCATTTGTACTAGTATTATCAGCAGTACTTGGAACGATGGGTGTAGTAGCTCAGACCCCACTAGGGGATTTTCCGATAAATAACTTATTAGGTCAAAAGCCAATACAAGTTTTAAAAGTTGGAGCTACAGGAACATCAGTAGCGGAAACATATTCTAATGGATTAGCATATGTTGTAGGAACAGCTATAAATAACTTTATGGATATGAAAGCAATAGGCGCAATACTTATAATAATGTTAGCAATAGGATTAATGGAAAATAGTGGATACTTATCAATGGCAATGAAGAGTATAGTACAAGCTACTCCAATGAAACTTGTTACTCCAGTTGTTATATTTTTAGGAATAATGTCTAACTTAGCATCAGATGCAGGGTATGTTGTATTAATACCACTTGCAGCACTAATGTATTATACATTAGGAAGAAATCCGCTTGTAGGACTTGCAGCAGGATTTGCAGGGGTTTCTGGTGGATTTAGTGCAAACTTATTCGTAAGTTCAACTGATGCATTATTATTACCATTTACTCAAGCAGCAGCTGAAACAGGAGATGCAATGGCTCAGAGTAATTTAGCTGGAACATTATCAGTTACAAGTAACTGGTTCTTCATGATGGCATCAACAATAATAATAATAATACTTGGAACAATAGTTATAGACAAAGTAGTTGAACCAAGATTAGGTAAATATAATAAATCACAAGCTGATGTTGAGCCAGATCATGCAGCAACTCAACAAGAAAAAGATGCATACAAATTTACTAATAAAATATTACTTTTAGTAGTAGGACTTATAGTATTTGCAGCTTTACCACTAGATAAAAATAATATCATACCACTAGTTGGAGATTTATCAACTACAGTACCATTAACTGCTATAGGAGAAGATGGAAAATTAGCTTTAACTGAAGTTACAACAGGATTCTTAAATTCTATATTCTTTAAAGGCGATATGATAATGATGCTAATGTTCGTTATATTTGCTGTAAGTGGTCTAGTTTATGGATTTAAATCTGGAAAGTTTGCTAAGAGTGTAGATATAGTTCCAGCAATGGTTAAATCTATGGCTGATATGGCTCCAATAATAGTTATATTATTCTTCGTAGCTCAATTTATAAACTACTTCAATGACTCTCACTTAGGTGTATATGTTGCATCGATAGGAGCTGATTTAGTTTCTATGATACCAAAAGATAGCAAATTTATGTCTATAGTATTAATGGTAGCATTCATATTCCTGACAGCATTTGTTAACTTATTTATGGGTGGAGCTTCATCTAAATGGGGATTACTTGCACCAATATTTGTACCGATGTTAATGGTTGCAGGATTTAGTCCAGCAGGAGTACAGTTAATGTATAGAATAGGTGACTCATCAACTAATATAATATCTCCATTGATGAACTATCTTGGAGTTATAGTAATTTTTGGACAAAGATACAAGAAGGATTTCGGGGTTGGAAATTTAATGAGTATGATGATGCCAATAGCAATGGCATTCTTAATAGGATGGACTGCATTTGCTATAATATGGTCATTAACGGGACTTCCGATAGGACCAGGAACATCATTCTTTATATAAAGATTAAGTTAAATATATAAAAAATTACAATAATATTTAATTAACAAAAGAGTGTTTATAATGATTTCAAATAATCATTATGAAACACTCTTTTTGTATTTAACACCAATGATTTATTAAGAATGTAGCAATTCCTTCAAATGGAATTTTTTCCGTTTTTAATAAACTTTGAACAACTAAACCATCTACGATAGATACTAATAAGAAAGATAAAGGTTCGGCAGATTCATTGGTATTAAAAGTTTTTTCTATTTCAGATTTTAGAGTAAATCTCCAATTTATGTAGTTTAGTCTAATTCGTTCTTTTAAAGAATCATTAGTTGTAATTGCTTCACAAATAAGATACATATGCACTCTACCAGTACCTTCAATGGCAGATATTTTTTCTAATATAGATTTTATTATTTCATCTTTTGGATGGTCAGTTTGAACATTTTGAACACAATTTAAAACTGCACCAGTAATTATTTTCAAATGAGCATCTGCAATATCACAAATTAAATCATCTTTAGAGGCATAGTGATAGTATAGAGTACCTTTACTTATACCAACACTTTTTGCAATATCAGCTAAGCTTGTATTTTTTATACCATTTTTTGTGATTAATTCAGTTGCAGACAATAAAATTGTTTGTTTCATAGTATTGTTTGTTTTCATAAATTTAACCTTTCTACATTTAATTTATAAATGATGTAAGTCAATAATATTATAAACTTGCAAAAAAATATTGTCAACAAGTCAAAGTATTGAAAAAACTTAGATATAAAGTAATTATTGACTTTTAATAGCTAGGGGTATAAAATAAGAATTAGGTATCGGTCGTTCGACCGACTGATGAGGATTAATATGAAATTTAAGGAAGGTTATAATTAATTATGAATAAAATAAAATTAGTAACAGATATTTCATGTGATTTACCAAAAGATATAATAGAGAAATACAATATAGATGTAATAGGTATAAATGTTTCATTTGGAGAAGAATCATTTATTGGTGGAGTAGATATAGATAATGAAACTTTTTATAAAAAAATGAAAGAACAGAAAGAACTACCTAAAACATCTTGTCCATCACCAGAAAGATTTATGAAATCTTATGATTGTGAAGAAGAGAGTGTTTTAGTATTAACATTAACATCTAAATTATCAGCTACATACTCTACTGCAGTATTAGCAAAAGAAATTTTTATAAAAGAAAATACAGATAAGAAAATAGAAATAGTAGATACTGCAAATGGTTCAGTCGGAGCAGGTCTTTTAGTTATAAAGGCAGCAGAGTTAATAAAAGAAGGAAAAAATATAGATGAAATAGTTAAAGAATTAGAAAAATATAAAGAAGAAGTAGTATTCTTTGGTGCATTAGAAACTTTAGAAAATGCAATAAAAGGTGGAAGGATAAGTGCAATAAAAGGTGGAATTATAAATGCACTAAATTTCAAAGTTATAATACAAATTACAGAAGGTGTTGTTAAGCCAATAGATAAAGCTAGAGGCGACGTAAAAAGTTTGAAGAAAGTATTAGAGTATATTGATGCAAATGCAACAAACTGTGAAATGAAAAGACTTTCTTTAGGGCATGCAAACTGTTTAGAAAAAGCATTAAAAGTAAAAGAATTGATACAAGAAAATCATAAATTTAAAGATATAATTATAAGTGAAGTAGGATCGGTTATGGGGACATATACGGCAGAAGGTGCAATATTAGTAAGTATATTATAATTGAATTAGTAATGAGTAAAGAGATTATCTCGAAAATATGAGATAGTCTTTTTTTATATACTAAGGGATTATAAAATTTGACGTTGTGGATAAGTAGTATAT
>JAVXLU010000148.1:0-4883 GCA_036646635.1 Romboutsia sp. | reverse complement strand
GACTAAGAAGTTTATTGAAGAAAAATATAATGGTGCTGTAATTCCATCATTTTAAAAAATAGTATAATAAAAATGGATGCTCAAATAATTTTATTATTTGAGCATCCATTTTATTTTATAGCTTGTTATTTTGGGATACCGATTTATTAGTGAATTTGGATGGAGTAATGCCATAGTGTTTTTTAAATTGTTTACTATAATGATATACATCATTATAACCAACCATTTTAGCAACTTCCTTTATAGTATATGATTTATCTTCAAGAAGCTTGGCTGATTTATCTAATCTTATTTTTATTAAATAATTAATAGGAGAATAACCAATTTCCTCTTTAAATAATTTAGAGATATATACTGGAGAAAGATACATATTTTTAGAAATTTTATCTAAAGAAATGTCAGTCATATAGTTTTCATTCATAAATTTAATTATAGAATTAACGATATGGTGCTTTTCTGTATATTCAACTAAATATGAATACGTAGAATCAGTATGTGGAGATGTATCTAATTCTCTTAAAATTATAATAATAAGCTTCATAGTTAAAGCTTTAAGTGTTAAAGCATACCCAAGTTTTTGTTCGTTTTGTTCATTTATAATATCATAACAACACTGTATAAAATCATCTCTGTACTTAGATATAGTTAAGAGAGAATTTAGTCCGTTTAAATCTATAAAATTATTTTTATTTTGATGAAGTTTTATATTACTAATACCTATATGCAAATCAGAATATTTAATATCTTTATGCATCAATTGTTGATGATGGACGCCAGGATTTAGAACAAGGACTTGTCCTGGAATTAGTTTTATATAATTATCCTCGATATTATAGTGAGCATAACCAGAGGTGATTATAGATAGTTCTAAAAAATCATGATTATGATAAGTTGATGTTGCTATATTAGTAGTTCCGTCAAAATTTGAATTAAAAACATATAAAATATTTGGGTTAAGGTTAATAATATTTTCCTCTATATCAAACATAAATAGCTCTCCTTAAAAAAATATATAAATCAATAGTATAAGAATACACATTAATAGTTTAGAATATTACATTTTTATTAATACTCTAATAGGTATAATAATAGAGGCAAGGTTAAAAGTAAAGGGGAGAAAGATTATGAGCAGTTATAAATTTATTTGGAAGTATTTAAAGGAGTACAAGTATAGTTATTTAATAGGATTAGGATTCGTTATGGTTACATCTGTAATAAATATGGTTAATCCTTTTTTATCAGGAACTGTAGTCGATAGAGTAATTTACAATAAAGAAACAAATGTACTTATACCAATAGTTATTATTATGATAAGTGTAGTACTCGTTAAAAATATAATTAGATATAAATATCAAATGGTATTTGAGGTTATATCTCAAAAAATAATTCTTAGCATAAGAGGAGATTTATATGAAAAACTTTTAGCTTTAGATTTTGGATACTATAATAAAACAAGAACAGGAGATATAATGGCAAGAATGACAGGTGATACAGATGCTATAAGACATTTTATTGCCTGGGTAATTTACAATATAGTAGATAATGTATGTATTTTTATATTCGCAATTATTTCAATGTCGTATATAAATTTGAAACTTACAATATTCATGGTAGCCATTTGTCCATTTATAGCATACTTTACATTGAAAATGAGCAATAAAATATCACCAACTTTTACAAATGTAAGAGAAGCATATTCTAAGTTAAATTCTATTGTACAAGAAAATATAAGTGGAAATAGAGTAGTTAAGGCCTTTGCTAAAGAAAATTATGAAATAGAAAAATTTGAAGTTGAAAATAAGAATTATAGAGATAAAAATTTGGACTCAGTAATGATTACAAAAAAATATATTCCTATACTAGAATACTTAGCAAATTTTTTAACAGTAATAATGATATTAGTAGGTGGAATTTTAGTAATAAATAAAAGTATGACTATATCAGAATTAGTAGTTTTTAATGGATTATTATGGGCATTAAATAATCCTATGAGAATGGCTGGATATTTAATAAATGATACTCAAAGATTTATTACATCTACAATAAAAATAATTGAACTTTTAGAAGAGGAAGCAAAAATTGCACCAAAAGAAAATTCTATTCACATTAATAATATAAAAGGAAATATATGCTTTGATAATGTTAGCTTCAAATATGAAAAAGAAGCTGCACTTAAAAATATATCATTTAATGTACATGAAGGACAAACTGTAGGAATAATAGGCCATACTGGTTCTGGAAAATCTACATTAGTAAATTTAATATGTAGATTTTATGATACAAGTAGTGGAAGTATATATATAGATGGTGTTGATATTAGAGATTTAGAACTAAGAAATTTAAGACAATCAATAGGTGTTGCTATGCAAGATATATTCTTGTTTTCAGATACAATAGAAGGTAATATAGCGTATGGGGTGCCAAGGGCATCTATAGAAGAAGTTAGAAATATTGCAACAGTAGCTGAAGCACATGAATTTATAACAGATATGTCTGATGGATACGATACTGTTGTTGGGGAAAGAGGCGTGGGATTATCTGGAGGTCAAAGACAAAGAATATCACTAGCAAGAGCATTAATTAAAGATCCATCAATATTAATTTTAGATGATACTACTTCAGCCGTAGATATGGAAACGGAATTTAAAATACAAAAAGAAGTAAACTCAGATAGTAGAAAGAGAACAAGCTTTATAATAGCACATAGAATATCATCAGTTAAATCAGCAGATTTAATATTAGTACTTGAAAATGGAGAAATTATAGAACGTGGTAATCATGAATCTCTTATGAAAAATAAAGGATATTATTATAATGTTTATAGAAATCAATTTGGAAATTTTGATTTTGAAAAGGATGTGGTTTAAATGGCAAGAAATAAATTTGATGAAGATGAGGAATTACAAACAGGATTTAATAAAAGTCATTTATTAAGGCTTTTAGAATATATGAAACCTTATAGAGGTAAGATAACTATATCAGTAATTTTAATGATAGTATCAAGTTATCTTTTATTACTTGGACCTTATTTAGTAAAAGTAGTATTAGATGAGAGTATACCAAATGGTAATATAAAAGAAGTAATAATGGTATCTATAGCATATACAGCACTTATTGTTATAGTAAGCTTGTTAATGGCAAATAGGATTAAGGATATGGGAATTGTAGGACAAGAAATATTAGTCAATATAAGAACTGATTTATTTAATAATCTTCAAAAACTACCATTTAGTTATTATGATAATAAGCCCCATGGTAAAATTTTAATTAGAGTTGTAAACTATGTAAATTCATTAAGTGATTTATTATCAAATGGATTTGTAAATTTAATAGCAGATATTGTAACATTAATTATTACAATTGGATTTATGCTATATCTAGATGTAAGACTTACATTAGTAGCATTTATAACAGTTCCTATATTAATGGGTGTTATATTCTCACTTAAAAAGGCTCAAAGGTTAGCATTTCAAAAATTAAGCAGTAAACAATCAAATATGAATGCTTATGTTCATGAAAGTATAAATGGAATAAAGGTTACACAAGCATTTTCTAGAGAAGATGAAAATAAAAATATATATGAAGATGTATGCAACCAATATAGTGAGGCTTGGATGAAAGCAGTAAAAATTAATTTTCTAATCTGGCCTGCTATTGATATAGTAGCTATTTTATCAACATCATTAATTTATATATTTGGAATTTTAGTATTTAAAAATAGTATTTCCGTAGGTGTTTTAGTAGCCTTTATGGCTTATGTTTGGAGATTTTGGGCACCTATAACTAATATAGGTAATATATATAATACTGTTATAAATGCAATGGCGTATTTAGAAAGAATATTTGAAACAATGGATGAAAAGCCAGTGGTACATGATATAGTTAATGCAAAAGCTATTTCTGATATCAAAGGTGAAGTTGAATTTAATAATGTTACATTTATGTATGAAGAGGGTACTACTATTTTAGATAATATAAATTTCAAGGTTGAAAGTGGAAAGACAGTAGCACTAGTTGGACCAACAGGAGCTGGAAAAACAACTATAGTAAATCTAATTAGTAGGTTTTATGATATAAATGAGGGAAAAGTTTTAGTTGATGGAACTGATATAAGTGAAGTAACTCTTGAATCTTTAAGAAAACAAATGGGGATAATGCTTCAGGATTCATTTATATTCTCAGGTACAATAATGGATAATATAAGATATGGCAATTTAGATGCAACTGATGAAGAAGTAATACAAGCTGCAAAAGTTATACGAGCTCATGACTTTATATCAAAATTTGAAAATGGTTATTATACAGAAGTTAATGAAAGAGGAGCTAGATTATCAGCTGGTCAAAGACAGTTAATATCATTTGCTAGAGCATTACTTGCAAACCCAAGAATATTAATACTAGATGAAGCAACATCAAGTATTGATACAGAAACAGAAATATTATTACAAAAAGGGTTAGATAAACTATTAAAAGGAAGAACTTCATTTATAATAGCTCATAGATTATCTACAATAAAAAATGCAGACAAAATAATGTATATAGATAATAAAAGTATTGTTGAAACTGGAACTCATGAAGAACTTTTAGAGTTAAAAGGACATTACTATGAGTTATATAAATCACAGTACTCAATATTAAATGCAATGTAAAAATAATAGTTACAAATATTAAATATATACTTATAGAAAAACTCCTAATTTTAATAGGAGTTTTTTTCATACTATAAAACAAAAAGTATTTATTTTTTGTTTTAAAGGGTATAATATTAGTATTAGAAGCTATAAAAACGTTTTTTTTAGTATAAGGAGATAGTTATGAATAAACCATAAGGTGAGGTTAGAGGTAATAGTAGAAATCCTGGAGAATTTAGAGGGATACAAAAC
>JAVXLU010000147.1:0-5018 GCA_036646635.1 Romboutsia sp. | reverse complement strand
AGTGATATCAATGGGTTTATTGCCCAGGTAATAAACTTTTAAAGTAGCAGATAATATATTATATACATATAATGAAATATGTTTTATTATAAAGGGGAGATATAAATGCAAATAAGAGTAAATGAGGAGTCGTCATATATAAGATTTTTAAACGCTACATCAAATAGTAATCAAATAGAGATATATATGAATGATATGTTAATATTTTCAAATATTAGATACAAAGATTTTACTGCTTACGCACCTATATTGCCAGGTGATTATACTATTAAAGTTTATGAATGTGAAAATACGGACAATATAATATTAGAACAAAATTTAAGTATAGCAGGAGGAAATGTAGCAACATTAGTTATTTCAGGTTTAATGCCTAAATTAATAATGCTTGCAGTATTTGAAAATCCTAATGAGGAAATATATGAAGGAAATGCAAAATTTAGAATAGCACATTTATCACCAACTATGTTACCTATAGATTTGATGGTGAATAATGTGAAAATGATAGATGAGATACCTTTTGGGAAAAGAACCAATTACGCTCAAGTTCCAAATGGAATTTATGAATTTCGTATAGAAGAAAGTGATATTGATATTCCGGATGGTAAAAATAAAATTAGTATTAATAAAAAAATACAGATAAAAGATAAAAAAATATATACTATATATGTAGTAGGAGATTCACCTAATATTGAAATCATACAATCTTTAGATGTGATAACCTATATGAATAAATAAGAGAAGGAAATGTCTCTATATAGGAGGCATTTCTTAATATAAATATAATAAGGAGATTAATTAAATATGAATAAGCATAGAGTAAAAGAAACTGCACTAAAATTCCCCTTAGTATATAACATAGTAAAAGCAAATTTACAAGATACATGTATATATAGCAAAGACATAGAATACGGGAATCACAAGAGGCACTACTATAGAGTGTTTAATTGTAAAGAAAATAGTCCTATAATATTTTTTGTACATGGTGGAAGTTGGTGGCATGGAAGTCCTAAAAGATATTCTTATGTTGGAAAGTTTTTTAATAAAAAAGGATTTACTGTTGTACTTATATCATACCGACTTGTTCCAGGTTTTACATACCCAGTACAAATAGATGACATTTTTAAAGGATTCAAACATTTTTTAAAAAATGAATATGTAAAAGGTGATCGAGATAAAGTTTATATAATGGGATATTCTGCTGGGGGAGAACTTGCATCTAATTTAGTATTTAATAAATACTTTCAAGAAAAATATAATGTGGATAAAACTATATTCAAAAAATTTGTGTCTATATCGGGGGTACTAGATTTTACAAAATGTACTAGACACTATGCTAAAACAATTATAAAAAACTATACAAATAATAAAGATTTGAATATAAATAATCCAGTTAATTTAATAGATGGCAATGAAAAAATACCAGTCCTTTGCATACATGGAAGAGATGATTCGCTGATTAATCCAGAGTGTTCTATGAGTTTTATAGGACGAATTAACAATCCACAATTATCAAAATTAGTTATTTTAAATAATATGTATCATAGTAATATATTAAATATAATAAGAGGAAAAGGAAAAAAAGAATCTAATATAATTTTAGACTTTTTAAACTAAAGAAAAGAGGCAATTAAGTTGAAAAATTATAAGGGCATTGAATCAAGAAACTATTTAGTTGATAACTTGAAGGTTATTTTAATGTTTGCAGTTGTGTTTGGACATACAATAGAACATTATATAGATCAAAATTATATATTAAGAGGAATATATATATACATATATATATTCCATATGCCTTTGTTTATATTTGTATCAGGATATTTATCTAAGAAGAGTGTTAAGTCAAATAAAAAAATAGTTGAAAAACTTCTTATACCATATATATTTTTCAATATATTATGGTATATAGGGGTTTATATAGTTACAGGAGAAAATATGTTTTCTATATTTTACCCTGGTTGGACATTGTGGTATTTAATTAGTTTATTTTTCTGGAGAATATCACTTAAATATATTACAAAAATAAAATATGTAATTCCTATAAGCTTTATGCTAGGTCTTATTATAGGATTAGATAGTATAGCTGAAAACTTTTTATCTATATCGAGAACTATAGTATTTTTACCATTTTTCCTAATGGGATATTATACAGATGAAATAAGATTAAAAAAAATAAATAATTTTAACAAAGGGATTAGCTTGTTGATAGTAAGTTTGTTTATATTAATAAGTATGTATATTGCAAAAGATCAAATAGTTAATTATAAGTTTTTATACAATTCGCATGCTTATTACACTAATAATTTAAGTATAGTAGATGGAGTTTTATTTAGAAGTATTTTATATGTATTTTCAATTATACTTAGTATAGGTGTTATAAACTTAATGCCATCTAAAAAAATGTTTTACAGTAAGTTTGGAAAAAATACTATGAATGTATATGTATTTCATATATATTTAATTGTTATAGTTTTAAAGCTTATACCAAGATGGAATATTGATTTATTTTCAAATATAATAATAATTGTAAGTCCATTTTTAATAATGTTTATATTGTCATTAGATTTTGTTAAAAAAATATATAATTATATATTCAATCCTATAATTTATATTTTTGAATATATAATGAAATTTATTAAACATATATACTATATGATTTCAAGAATATATAAACATTAGCTACATTTTATTAAAAAGTATATATAATATAACTTATAAACGTGTTATAATATTCCAAAAATATATAAATAAAGGGGAAAACAGATGAAAAAAACATTTAAAACTTTAGTTATAATTACATCGGTGATAGCTTTAAGTTTAATGATTGGGTGTTCTAAAAAAGTTGAAACTACAAACGAGCCGATAGATCCGCCAAAAGAACTTCCTATAGCTACTATAAAGGTAAAAGATTATGGAACTATAGAAGCTGAATTATATCCTCACTTAGCACCTAATACTGTAAATAATTTTATTGAATTAGCTAATGAAAAATTTTATGATGGGTTAATATTTCATAGAGTAGTAAAAGATTTCGTTTTACAAGGTGGAGACCCAGAAGGAACTGGAATGGGTGGTCCTGGATATTCTATAAAAGGAGAATTTGAAGATAATGGATTTAAAAATGATATAAAACATCAAAAGGGGATTTTATCTATGGCTAGGAGTCAACAGCCAGATTCTGGAGGAAGCCAATTTTTCATTGTTACTAAAGATGCTTCAAATTTAGACAAGCAATATGCTGCTTTTGGTAAAGTTATAAGTGGTATGAATATAGTTGATAAGATAAATAATGTGGAAGTTGGATCTAATGATAAACCTGTTAAAAATGTTGTAATAGAAAGCATAAGAGTAGATACTAAGGGAATTGATTACAAAAAAGCTGAGAAAATAAAGTAATGTCTAATAAAAATAAGAGTCTCGAGGCTCTTATTTTTATTAGACATTATGTTAAATTAAAAACTATTGAAATAATAATTAAAAAGAGTATACTTATATAAGAGTATCACAACTGACTAGGAGAAATTGTATGAATATATTAACTAAAAAGCAAAAAGATATATTACAATATACCTTTTTAACATTCTTAATAGTACTAACAACATATATAGTATTTACAACGTTGGATATAAAATTATTGCCAGAGATTATATATATAATAAATTTCAAATATATAATTTTAGGATTTATACTTATTTTATTGTATATAATATTGGAAGGACATATTATACAAATAATAATAAATTCCATACAAAAAAATAAAGTGAAGAGTTTAGGATTTAAAATGTCTACTATGGGATTGTATTATAACTTAGTAACTCCTCTTGCATCTGGAAGTCAACCTATGCAAGTTTACGCATTAAGTAAATATAAAATTCCTATGAGTAAGGCTATAGCAGTTATAGTAAATAAAACTATAATTTTTCAAACTGTAGTTACATCATACTGTACTTTTTTATTGTTTAATAATTATAATTACTTAAAAAATGAAATGCATTCAGTAATTATACTTGTATCAACTGGGGTTATTATAAATGTAGTTACATTAGGAGCTGGATTTTTAATAATTTATAGTCCTAAAAAAACCAAAGCTATAGTAAATTTAGTTTTGAATTTTATAAAAAGATTTAAAGTATTTAATAAACTAGAAAATAAAAAAGATAATATAAATGAGTTTATAGATGAATACTATAATTCAGTTATATTATTTATAAAAGATAAAAAGTCATTAGTCAAAGCTTTAATATATACCGTTATACAATTAACTTTATACTTTAGTATCGCATATTGTATATACAATGCATTAAGTTTAACTGGAGTGTCTTATAAACAGTTACTTTCGCTACAAGCATTTTTATACATGGCTGTATCGCCGGTTCCTACACCAGGAAATGTAGGAGCTAATGAAATAGTATTTTTAAATATATTCAAGCATGTATTTCCAAAAGAAGTTATAGGATATGGCGTGTTTTTATATGGAATATTTATATATTATTTTATATTAGTATTTTGTGGCATATGTACTGTTATATCTCATTATAAAATAAAAAAAATTAATCAACAGGAACATTTAAGTCAAAAAAGTAATAGTATGTATAAATACTAAAAGCCTAATAAAGAGGTGACATATATGTTTATATCAGTTATATTGTGGGGAATTGCAGCTGCAATAGTAGGTTTGGGTATTTACACTTTATATGATAATAGAAAAAGCAAAAATGAAAATAAAGATGATCTTTACTAAACTATTAAGAAAAGTATATGTAATATACTTTTCTTTTTTTATATAGAAAAATTTATAAGTTTAAAATAATTAGCATATGGACATTCTAGTATTAAACGATAGAAAAAAGGAAGGTAATTATATGAATAATAAAAAAACTAAAAATATAAAAAAAGAAGAGTTAGATAATAATAAAGAAGTAAAAAAGTTGTTAAAAGAAAATCAAAATAAAGAAGAAATAGCAAATGAAATATCTCAAAATAAAAAAATAGCTGATATATTGGGAAATAGACTATCAAAT
>JAVXLU010000146.1:0-5131 GCA_036646635.1 Romboutsia sp. | reverse complement strand
TAGACAGTCTTTTCAAGTATACTACTTTTTTATCTACACTCTCAAACATTCTTTTTACTTGATGGAATTTTCCTTCATGTATAGTAAGCTCTATTTCTGATATTTCATTACTTTTTAATATATTTAATTGAGATGGCATTGTTTCATATCCATCATCTAACACTACGCCTTTTTCAAATGCTTTTATATCATCATCGGTTACTACACCTTCTATTTTCGCATAGTACATCTTAGGAACATGTTTCTTTGGTGATAATACTCTATGAGTAAGATGTCCATCATTAGTTAATATTAATAAACCTTCTGTATCTTTATCTAATCTTCCTACTGGAAAAGGCTCAAAAACAAGATATGATTGATCTATCAAATCTAAAACAATAGGATCTCTCTTATCAAAAGTTGCTGATATATATCCATTGGGTTTATTAAGCATTATATACACAAATTCTCTATATACAACTCTTTCTCCATCAAATATAATTTCATCACCTTCTGGATCTACTTGAAGACCTGGGTTATTTATTACTTGACCATTTACAGTTATTCGCCCATATTTACAATATCTTTTTATTTCTGCTCTACTTCCATATCCAACAGTTGAAAGTACTTTATCCACACGTAATTTTTTAGCCATTATTTATTTTGACTTCCTTTCTATTTAAATGCTATTTTATATTTTAACATACATAAAAATATAAAATACTTATTTTTGATGTAATAATTATAGATATTATTATACTTTTAATTCAACCTTATTACAAATTACTATGTACTTTTTTTATATAATCGCTATAATATTAAGTGATGGGTATATTTTATAAAATTTTAACAATATAATTTATTTGGAGGTTTACGTATGTTAGTTTCAGCTAAAGAAATGTTAAACAAAGCTAGAGAAGGTAAATATGCAGTAGGGCAATTCAATATCAATAACTTAGAGTGGACTAAAGCGGTTTTATTAACTGCTCAAGAAAATAACTCTCCAGTTATATTAGGTGTATCTGAAGGTGCTGGTAAGTACATGGGTGGTTACAAGACTATAGTAGGTATGGTTAACGGAATGTTAGAAGAATTAAACATAACAGTTCCAGTTGCTCTACATTTAGATCATGGTAGTTATGATGCTTCTTTAAAAGTAATAGAAGCAGGATTCTCTTCTGTTATGTTTGATGGTTCTCATTATTCTATAGAAGAAAATATTACTAAGACTAAAGAAGTAGTTGCAATAGCTAATTCTAAAGGAATATCTGTAGAAGCAGAAGTTGGTTCTATCGGCGGAGAAGAAGATGGTGTTGTTGGAGCTGGAGAAGTTGCAGATCCAGCTGAATGTAAATTAATAGCAGATTTAGGTATTGATATGTTAGCAGCAGGTATAGGTAATATACACGGTCAATACCCTGCAAACTGGGCAGGATTAAGCTTTGATGCTCTAGCTGCTATAAACAATACTACAGGAACTATGCCATTAGTTTTACATGGTGGTACTGGTATACCTGCAGAAATGATAAAAAAAGCTATATCTTTAGGGGTTTCAAAAATAAATGTTAACACTGAATGCCAGTTATCATTTGCTGCTGCTACTCGTAAGTACATAGAAGATGGAAAAGATTTACAATCTAAAGGATTTGATCCTCGTAAAATATTAGCTCCAGGTTTTGAAGCTATAAAAGCTACAGTTAAAGAAAAAATGGAGTTATTTGGTTCTATAAACCAAGCTTAATTTAATATATCGATTTATTTATATAATAAATTATAAAAGACCTTAATATTGTGTAGACTTCTACAAATATTAAGGTCTTTTAATTTTTAAATTATAGTTAGCTATAAAATTTAGATGCACCTATAAGTTGCCTTTTACCAACTATCTTTGCCAAATTAGTAAGAGATGATATTTTTATATCTTTAAAACTTACAATAAATACAAACTTAAAATCTGTAAATGATTCATCTACATTATAGATATCAAAAAAACATCTTACATTATCAAGTCTATATTTATCTTGTATTTCTTCTTCTATTTCATCTGTTGCATCTTTTAAATATGCTCTTACATCCTCAAAAAATACATCAAAGTAAGATTCATCTAAATCTTCACCTAGTTCTTCAACTAGTTCCTCTATATCTTCTATTTCAAATACATTTTCTGCTAATTGACAATCAAATGCCATAATATTCTCTTGATTTATACTATCTGATATATCTTGTATATATTCAAAATCTGGACGTATACCTATGATATCTTTAACTTCATCACTTTTTATTTTAATCTTTCTTTTTTTATTATTTAACTTTAGTTCTATCACAAGACCACACCCCCCATCATGTAATAACTCTCTATTTATATAAATCTATAAATTCTTTTATTTCTTTCCAGTTATTAACTCTAGTTATATTTTCATGTTCTAATTCTTTATTATAATTTGTATTTATTAATAAAACCTTTATACCTTCATTAGCAAGTTGAATAGCATTCCATGGATTATCTTCTATAAATACATTACAATTTAATTCTTTTGCTTTTTCTACTTTATAGTCACTACCTAATAAATGTACTTCTATACCTGAAAATCCATTATCTTCTAACCATTTAATAGTAATTTCAGTTAAGTTTTGACTTCTTGCTGTTACAAAATATATATTATTTTCAGCACATAATTCTTCGATTATATCTTTTGCCCATTCTACTACTAATGCCTCTCCATATGAGTACAAATATTTATTATGAAAATCATGCAACATTTTATCCATCTTTATTTCATATAAAGTTTCCCAATCACAAGTATTACACTCTTCTTCTGTTATATTTTTATTATATAATTCATTTAAGTATGGTATAAAGTGATACGGACTTGTTATTGTTCCATCTATATCAACACATATATTTAATTTATTCATGTTATCCTCCCTATTTACCCTTTTGACTTATAGTTAAAATATTACAACGTATTTTAAATTATAAATCAAAGTACACAGTTTAAGTATATGTATATAATACCAAAAAGCTTACCATAAAAGGTAAGCTTTTAAATATATTTTAAATGTTTATTTATTTTATTTTATCATTTAAGTCACTTATTCGTTCTTTAAAACTTGCAATATGTTCATCTGATAAATTTAGGTAACGTGTTATTTTTCCTATATGCTTAGGATTTTTACTTTTTATAAGTTCAATTGCAGATTCCATAGCTTTTTCTCTTAGCTCATATGCCTTTTTTACATCATCTCTAGCATTATTTAAAACATGTGTATATTCTTTATTAGAAAGTGATGGTATTTCTATATTACTATATATAGATATAACTTCACGACACATTTTTTTTGCATATTTTATATCTTCTAATATACTATTTAAATTTTTAATATTTTCAGATATATTTTTAGTATATGGCATACAATCTCTCATAGGAACTAAGGCTATTGTTTCTACATTATAAATCTCTTTTTTAAATTCTACTATAAGTTCTTGGTCTGTTTTTTCTTTTATTACTACTTTATTTTGAACTTCTTTACTTGAAGACTCTTCTACTATATCAGTAGCTTTATCTTCTATGTAAGTATCATTACTATTATCTAGTTTAATTTCTTTTTTTTGTTTATTATTCTCTTGTGGCTCATAACTTGTATCAAAATTTGAAGCATATCTATCTTTGTATCTTTCATCAAACACATAACTTTGATAATACATTGCTTCTTTTATTTTATTTAGACCACTCATATATATATTCGTTATTACTATCGTACTTACTAATACTATATAAATACTACTGTATATAAAAGATCTTTTAAAGTTGTTATAATTACTAAATAAAACTATTAAGGGTATAAGATATAAAAATAAGAATACCAATATCCATCTCATTAATAAGCATCTCCTTTTTATGTGTATTAAAGTAAAATACTCCATCACATCTATTTTTATCAATTTAGTTTATATTATTTACAACTTTTTAATTTATTAATCCAATATCTTTATTAAATTAAAATCTAAATAATCACAAGAAGCTAATATATATTCCACTTCATTTCTAATACCTTTTAGTCCCATTTTAAAAGATTCTTTTCCATGTAGATGACCATATATAACTTTTTCAACCTTATATTCTTCAAATAATCTAGTAAATAAAGATTCTTCAAATTTATCATTAGTAGGAGGATAATGAGTAATAGCTATTAATTTAGAGTATCCTTTTTTACGAGCAGATTCTAAAGATAATCTTAGTCTATTTTCCTCTCTTTTATAAATTTTTTCGTCATTTTCATCAAACTTTACACTATTTGGACACATCCATCCTCGACCCCCACAAATAGCATAATCCTCATATTTATAGAAATTAGTCTGTAAAAATTTCATATTATTATATATTTTATTTAATCCCGTAACTGTAGTCCACCAATAATCATGATTTCCTTTTATAAAAATTTTCTTTCCCGGTAAACTATTTATTAAATCCAAGTCAGATTTTGCTTCACTTAAATTTATACCCCATGAGGTATCTCCTAGAATTAAAACTAAATCTTCTTCTTTTATATTCTTTTTCCAGTCTTCAATAATTTTATATTCATGATTCATCCAATGATCTCCAAATACATCCATAGGCTTATCTACCGATGTTGAAAAATGTAAGTCTCCTATTGCATATAAGCTCATTTTTTATTCCTTTCTAATTTTTATTTAATATGTATACATTATTTTATACCTTAAAAAAGAAAGTTATCCACTAGTATGGATAACTATCTTTTTATTTTTTATATTGTTGTAATAATATATCTATTTCTTTTTTTAAATTAATTATTTCTGTTATATCTCTTTCATTATCAATTTTATCTAATCTTCTCTGATAAATTATTGCTTTATGTGTTTCTCCAACATTATATAATTCTTGAATTTTATTTAAAACATCTCTTACTGTTATAGATTTTACTTGATACATAACTTGTGCTTTCATTATATCTTCTCGTATCTCACTCATCTCTTGATCTAATAAAAATGCTGCATCTGCTGCTCTTCTTAATCTGACTGCTACATTTTCTGGTATATAATGCTCATATTTATACTTTAAAGAGTGTTCTATCGTCGCCCAAAAATTCATAGCTAATGTTCTTATTTGTATTTCACATAAAATTTCCTTTG
>JAVXLU010000145.1:0-5150 GCA_036646635.1 Romboutsia sp. | reverse complement strand
CTATATTTTAGTACTTATTTTTTCTAACTTACTTAGTTTACCAAAGTTGTTTAACTTTGTCAACTTTTCTGTTGTTATTTTTTCTTATTTACCCTTTTCTTAAGGACAAGTATAACTATATCATCTTAAATTTATAACGTCAATAGTTTTTTAATATTTTTTTTATATATATTTTAATTTAAATTTAACTCAAATTATTTATACACATTATTAATATTGATTTTATGGTATTTAGAAAAAAATATCCACACTACTAACAAAGTTACCAACATAAAATATTATTTAATATATATATTTATAATTAAATAAATAACCAGATAAATCTATTTAAACAAATTTATATATAATCTATTTCAAATATTATCTATATTTCAACATTACATACAAAAAAAGTGTAAATAATTAATATTTCAAATTATCTACACTCCATTAATTTATTTAGCTATATATAAATCTTTACTATATTCTTCTGATAAAATTATCTGTTTATATTTTAAACTATTTTGAACATTTATAATTCTTTGATTGGATGACCCTCTAAATCTTAAACTTATATCTTTTCTGTTTAAAATAAACTTTCCATCTACTAATATATCTACTTGCTTAAGTAAATTTAAATTTTTAAAATATGTATCATTTTGTTTATCTAGTAATTGCTCAAATGTAAATCCAGTATAAGCCCATACATCAAGACCATTTTCTTTAGCTTCTTTAGCTATTTTCTCTAAAGCTTCTGGTTGTAAAAATGGCTCCCCTCCTGACAAAGTTATCCCTTTTTGTAATCTTAATGATTTTATCTTGCTAATAATCTCTTTCGTATCTATTTCATATCCACCATATAAATCATGAGTTTGTGGATTATGGCAATCCTTACAATTATGAATGCAACCTTGTGTCCATATTACCATTCTTAATCCCGGACCATCTACTATACTATCAAAAGTTGTAGGAGATGATATTCTTATTTTCATAATCTCTTTCTCCTTTGTCTTATTATTATCTATGTTTTACTCTATCTCTTACCTCTGCCTGCTTTGCATTATTAAATCTATCTACAGTACCCACTAAGTAACCGGTTATCCTTCTAATTCTTTCAAATTTTATTTCACTTTCTTCTTCATTTCTACCACACGATGGACATACATCACCTTCTATTACCCCCGAAAATCCACATATAGGATCTCTATCTAAAGGATGATTCACACTTCCATATCCTATACCTTGTTCTTTCATCGCTTTTATAATTGTTTCAAAAGCTTCTAGGTTATCTGATGGATTTCCATCTAGCTCTATATATGTTATATGTCCTGCATTAGTAAGTTCATGATATGGAGCCTCTATTTGTATTTTATCAAAAGCACTTAACTTATGATAAACAGGAACATGAAATGAATTAGTATAATATTCTTTATTTGTTATTCCCTCTATATCACCATATATTTTTTTATCTATTTTTGTAAATCTTCCTGAAAGTCCCTCTGCCGGTGTAGCTATAAGTGAAAAGTTTAAATTATACTTTTCACTGGCTTGTTCCATTCTATTTCTCATATGCGTTATTATTTCAATACCTAATTCTTGAGCTTTTTTACTTTCTCCATGATGTTGTCCAATAAGACCTAGTAAACATTCTGCTAATCCTATAAATCCAACTGTTAATGTCCCTTGTTTTATAACATCCTTTAATGTATCTTCTGGACCTAATTTATCTGAACCTTGCCATACTCCTTGGCCCATTAAGAATGGAAAATTTTTCATTTTCTTATTACTTTGTACTTCCATTCTTTCTAATAACTGTTCAATAACTAAATCTATTTTCTCATCTAATTCTGTAAAGAACTCTTCTATATTAATCTTATTATTATTTATGATTCCGTGCTTTATCCCTATTCTAGGAAGATTTATTGTTGTAAATGATAAATTACCTCTACCACTAACTATTTCATCTCCACATACATTACCAAGTACTCTAGTTCTACACCCCATATATGTAGCTTCTGTTTCAGGATATCCTTCTTTATAATATTTAATATTAAAAGGAGCATCTAAAAAACTGAAGTTAGGGAATAATCTCTTAGCTGAAACTTTACATGCTAATTTAAATAAATCATAATTAGCATCTTCAGGATTTAGACTTATACCCTCTTTTACTTTAAATATTTGTATTGGAAATATAGGAGTTTCTCCATTTCCTAATCCTCTTTCTAATGATAGTAATATATTTTTTATTACCATTCTTCCTTCTTCAGATGTATCTGTCCCATAATTTATACTAGAAAACGGAACTTGTGCACCAGCTCTAGAATGCATTGTATTTAAATTATGAATAAATGCTTCCATTGCTTGATACGTTCTTTTATCTGTTTCTTCAATCGCCTCTTCAAATGCAAAACTTTGTATATTACTAACAACTTCATCGGACAAATTAAATTCATCCTTAATGCTGCATTTTTCCAAATCTATATATGCATATTCCCTCTTTATACCTACTCTAAAACCTGACTCTTTTTCTGATTTATTAATTATTTTTTTTATTGTATCAGTATCCTTTATCACTTTTAACAGTTTCAATGCTTTTCCTATATTGCTTATATATAATTTTTTAAATGTTTTATATACACCTTCAGCTAATCCATAATCAAAAAATGGTATACTTTGTCCTCCATGTTGATCATTTTGATTGCTTTGTATAGCTATTGCCGCTAATGCTGCATAACTTATGATATCATTTGGTTCTCTTAAAAAACCATGTCCTGTTGAAAATCCATTCTTAAATAATTTAGCTATATCTATTTGACAACAAGTTAATGTTCCCATGTTAAAAAAATCCATATCATGTATATGTATATCTCCACTATCATGAGCAAATGTATGCTCTGGTTTTAATAAATGTGTTTTACAAAACTCTTTAGATACAGTACTTCCATATTGAAGCATTGTACCCATTGCTGTATTTCCATCTACATTTGCATTTTCTCTTTTTATATCTGCATCATTTGCATCTAAAAATGTTATCTCTTCTATAGCTTTCATTAATCTAGTTTTAGAATTTCTTATTCTATTTCTTTCTGTTCTATATATTATATATTCTTCACTAGTTTTTGCATGTCCCATTTCTATAAGAACTTTTATAACTGCATTTTGTACATCCTCTACGCCTGGTATTTTATCTATATATCTAGTATTTAATATTTTTATTACATCTTGTGTAAGTTCTTCAGCCATTTTATAATTAGGTAATTTATCTTCTTTCTCCGCAACATTACTTGCAGCTAGAAATATAGCCCTCGTTATCCTATCCTCATTAAAAGATATCAGTCTTCCATCTCTTTTTTTTACTAAATTAATCATTTGTAAATGCCCCCTATTACTATATATGGTATCGTAATTATATACCTACCACTATATATAGTATATTTAGATTAAAAAAATCCCTTCTAACTTAGTTGAAGGGATTCTCGTAATTGTTACTATTTAAGATTACCAAATTTATGTATAATAGTCAAATATGCTCAAAAGGTTGCAATTACTATATGGATAATTTGAACTTTAGCATTTGTAGTAGTTTCATAAAAAATAAATATTTTTGTTATTTTTCATATAATTTTTTCTTATAGTTATATATCCATTACAACTACAATATAATGTATTTAAAATATCAATTTTTAGTATTAATTTATATATCATATTAATTATTAAAATATCAATTTTGAATAACTATTTTTATTAAATAATTAAAACTGCATATTTTATTTAAATACTATACTTTACTTTTAAATGTTAATATAAAAGGAGAATCTTTCATGTTATCTTATAGAGCATCATATATAACCCCTTCTCATACAATTGGAATAAGTTCTAAAGTCTCTGTTCTAAAAATTAATGGCATCAATGTTATTGATCTTAGTATTGGTGAACCTGATTTTAATATTCCATATAGTGCAAAGTATCAAGGAATAGAATCTCTAAATAAAAACCTTACTAAATACAATCTAGTTCCAGGACTTAAAATTCTTAGAGATGAAATTTGTAATAAACTTTTTAATGAAAATAATTGTATCTACTCTCCTGATGAAATAGTAGTATCTAATGGTGCAAAACATTGCATAACAAATGCTTTATTTGCTTTGACTAACCCTAATGATGAAATACTATTACCAAGACCATATTGGGTAAGTTACCCAGAAATAATAAAATTAGTAGATGCTCATCCTGTATTTATTGACACACAAAGAGAAAATAATTTTAAAGTTACATCAAATGAGTTAGCTAAGTATATTACATCTAAAACCAAGATTCTTATTTTAAATAATCCGTCTAATCCAACAGGTTCTGTATATACTAAGAAAGAACTTATAGAAATAGTAGACCTTTGTATCAAAAATAATATTTATATACTTGCCGATGAAATATATGAAAAAATATGTTTTGATAGTAATTTTATATCTATTGCATCTATAAGCGAAATTGCTAAAGATATAACTGTAACTATAAATGGATTCTCTAAATCAGTAGCTATGACAGGACTACGTTTAGGATATTCTGCATCAAATAAAACTATTGCAAAAGCAATGAGTACAATTCAAGGTCATCTAACATCGCATCCAAGTCTGACCTCACAATATATCGGTTATGGAGCTTTAAAAAATTGTACTAGTGAAATAAATGATATGGTATTAAAATACAAATTTAGACGAGATTTAATTTGTAATAAAATTGATTCTATACCTTATATAGATTATATATATCCTAATGGCGCATTTTATGTTTTTATAGATATATCTAAGTTGCATACAAGATTTAATTCTATACAAAATTTTTCTATCGAATTTTGCGATAAACTTTTAGAAGAATATCATGTAGCCGTAGTTCCTGGAATTGCTTTTGGAATGGATAATTATATAAGAATATCTTTTGCATCTTCTGAAAAAATATTTTTAGAAGGAATAAATCGATTAAAACAGTTTATATTAAATCTTATGAATTAATAAATAAAAAATTAATATAAAATTAAAATAAAGACTATCTTATATTTAAGATAGTCTCTTATACATTTATAAGTTATCAATAATTTTTAAATACTCTAAATTCCTTGTATATAAAAAAGATTACGTGGCTACGTCTTACTCTCCCAGGCAGTTACCCACCAAGTA
>JAVXLU010000144.1:3760-5166 GCA_036646635.1 Romboutsia sp. | reverse complement strand
ATTTATAAGCATCATTTTAAATATAGAAGTTAGATTTATCAATATGTTAGTAGGTCTTATGAACTATTGGCAAATATGAATGATATTTAGATAATTATATTCTAAAATATATGGAGCTTGGCGATATAATGTTGCAGAGCTTCTTTTATTTTTATTGAAGATACTGAACTTTTGAACATCCTAAAAAGAAGTATCCGGAGTTTTCGGAGTCCCTAAAAAAGAAGATGATATTCAGCACTTTAGGCAGCCTTAAAAAGGTGCGACCTTATAAATATGTTATGTGTATTTACTTCTATTTTCGTAATATACTAAATCTCATATTTTTCACATCCAAGTGAAATTAGTGAAATAAGATTATTTTAGAGTGAGAGCTTACTCCCAATATGGTCGCAACCTACTCTTTAATATTGGTGTATTTATATTTTATTTTAGTATTATAGCTAAAAATCTTTGCAGAAATAGAGTAATATACTAATAAAGAATAAGAATGTCACGATTATAGCCAGTTTATTTTGTGTATGGGAAGTAGTAATCTTGTTAAAATCATATTCTTTAAAAGTAAAATATAGCTTCCATTTCTCTAGCTTCTTATATTTATCTATATTATAAAATTCAGTAGGTGTAAATATATCTTTTCTTTTATCCATATTGTTATATCTAGGCATATAGGTATCAATCAAATACTGTTCAAGCGACAGAGTTTGAGTATGGTCTTTTGTAGTTATAATTTCGATTTTACAAGTATCTTTATAGCATTGCTTAGGTAGATGACCAAAAGAGCCATTTTTCTTGAAATGTTGGCTAAATAGTCTTCTATGAATATTTTTAGATTTACCTATATAAATTGTTTTAGCTTCATTATTCAAAAATCTATAGCAGCCATTTTCATTATACTTATTCTGTATATTAAACAATATTATCAACTCCTTAGATATATTTTAGACTTATTTTTTTATTTTTAAACTTAGTAAATTCAGCAAATATTTATATTAGTTTAGGTTAAGGTAATCTACGATAGGTTCTAGTTTGTTGTATAAAAATAGGACCTATCGTAGTAGGTCCATAAATTTATATTTGAATAATTTTTATCCAATGAGATAGTTACATACATTTTCAGTTATCCAAAACAAAGTAATAAAACAAATTGGCAATGTAGGTATGAAAAATCTATTTTTCAAGTCTAATTCTTCGCTAGCAATGATAGCATATATAGCAAAGGTAGTAAAAGTAAATTCAACAATGTATTTTATTACGGTGTCAAGAAATATAGAAAATTTATCTAATATATCTGGTGTAGAAAATTCGGTAGTTAACATATTCGGTAGTATAAAATTCATGCAAATTAATAAGCAAATAATTGATAGAGTTCCAACTAAGGTATTAAATAAATATTCAATAAACCTATC
>JAVXLU010000144.1:0-3750 GCA_036646635.1 Romboutsia sp. | reverse complement strand
GAATCCATAGATAGCTAGAATAAGAAATAATAGAGTCAATATGTACGGTAAACTTGTATATAGTTTATAACTGTATTTTATTATTGTTGTAATATCCATTAATATCACCACCTTTCTTAATACAATATATTTAAACAAGCATAGTTTTATGCAATCAACAAAAATGTATATTCTACTTTTTTAGAATTTTAAACTACAACAAAAGTCATTCGGTCGGAAAATTCACTCCCTCAAGCCCTTTAAATGCCTAATTTTAGTTATCACAATTATAAGTAATAGCAAGAAATTTAGTGTTTATAGCTAAAAATATAGGTTTAAATATAAAAATCTAAATAAATTCATATAATTTTATTAAAATAGGTTAACACTGTGAAGCTAATTGCATATATATAAAGTATCAAGACTATAAGAGGTCAAAATAAATTTAATATATATAAAGACAACGAAATAAATTAAGGAGCTGATAACATGGCAAAGAAAAATAAAGTTATATTTGATAGCTTAGTAACTAGAGATAAGAAAATTATAGAACTTATAGAAAAAGTGGGAGTAGTGAACAGAGATCAAATACAAAGGGTTTTATTTAAAAATGTACATCAAAATGTGCCAATGAGAAGATTAACATATTTAGCAGAGAATAAGTTAATAAAACGCTCGTATTACCAAATAGGAGAACATAAGAATGTATATATATATTACCTAGAGAAAAAGCCATCAAAGAGGAACATAAAGCACGAGATAACAGTATCCGAATTTATTATTAGGGTAATGGAAATAACAGAGGTACTAGAAGTTAGCACACACTATACAATCGGTAATATTATTACAGATGGATATATTAGATATAAGGATAATAATAGTAAAATAAGACACTTATTCTTAGAGATTCAACTGAGCAATAAAGTCAGTGATTGTGTAGAGAAGTATGAAGATATAAAAAATATTATATTAGAAAATAGGAAAGGTTGGGAGGTTATACCAAGATTAATAGTTATAACTGATTTGGAACATCATAGTGAACAAGTAAAAAATATGAAAGTTAAATATGATACTACTGAGATGAAAAATTTGAGAGAAATATTATTTTAAGGAGGAATTAGAATGGAATACAATATAATTGATTTGACTCTTAATATACACCGAATACCTGCTCCGATATTAATAGATAGTATGAAGAGAATAATAGACTGGACATCAAGTAATGGAAGTTATGAGGATGAGTATGTAAAAAAGCAAATTAAATATGCTATGTGTCAAATAAAGGAGGAGCCAGAATGCTAAATATAAATTTTGACTTTGAAAATATGCCAGAATTTATAATTGGATTTGTATTAGAAAGAAGATTAGAATGGTGTGAAGCTGGTGGAACTATTCATGATGAATGCATAGTTAACTTAATGAATTACTCAAAACAATTTGTGGATGTGGTGTAATTATATGGGGGAAAATATATTTGAACCATTGGCAGAAGGTATAGTAGGTGGATGTAAAATAGTTGCTAAATATATAAATAAATTACTTGGACTAAATACACTTGATTTTAATGAATTGTTTAAAAAGATAGCTCTTAAAAATAAAGATGATGAATACCCAAAATTAGTTGGATTTAAGAAAAATGAAAATGCAGACATATATACTTTTAAAGTTCCAATAGGGATGTGTATAAGTGATTTTGAAGATAAGCTAGAAAACATTGTATTTTTTATGGGAGAAGATGAAGAAAATATAAGATTAGAAAAAATAGGGTATAAAATTATAGTAAAAATCCTTACAAATAAACCTAAAGCTATATATGATCCAGAGCAATATAAAATAACAGGATTTAAAATTCCTATAGGAATAGAATTAGATAATTTAAAGGTGAGATATTGGGATTTATCAGACCCAGCAAACTCACATGCATATGCAGCAGGTGGTACTAGATGTGGTAAATCTACACTAATAAGGTTGATTTTAAGTATGCTAGTTCAAAAAAGTGTTGCAGATATTCAATTCAGTTTAATAAATATAAAAAAGGTAGATTTAAATGAATTTGAAAACTGTAAAAACACTATACATTATACTGATGAAGAGGAAGATGCAAATGAGATATTACTTCAAAATGTAGACGAAATGAAACGTAGATATACATTATTTAATAAGCAGCAAGGGGTTAAAAATATTTGGAACTATAGAAATAAAATAGATAAAATGCCAATAAGACTTGTAGTAGTAGAAGAAATAGCCGGATTTGAGCAAGATAAAGAGTTTCATAAAACATTAAGGATGATAGCTCAACAAGGAGCAGGAGCTGGAATATTTTTATTATTGGCTACACAGCTACCAAACAAAGATGTATTGCCAAATCTAACAAAGCAAAATATAAATACTGTATTTGGGGGAAAATGTAAAGACAGCATAAGGTCCGATATTATTATAGAAGATGGAGGATTGAATAAGCTCAAAGGTAAAGGTCATATGAAAGTATTTGATTGTGATGATTATGGAACTGAAATACAAGTGTTGTGGATAGATGATGATATGGTTTATGATATAGCAAATAGAAATTTGAAAAGGAAATTTAAGCAAAATAAAAGAGCTATAGAAGCTGTAACTTCTATAACTCAAGGTGATAATAAAAATATTGGACTATAGATATTATCACCTAAATTATAACATATTTTATATAGTTTAGGGGGAAGTTTATGAATAATTCTGCAACTTTAAAGACAGTTTTTTGTAAAAAGTGTAAAAAAATAAGAACTTGTCTAGATACAAGGAATGTATCAAAAAAGTATGTGTATATGTGTAAAGAGTGTTGCAAACAGGAACATGTGCTTTCGACTTGTATTGGGTGTGGTAGAGAAGGTATAAGGGTAGAATTGGAAAAATACGGATAATTTTGCCATTTGTGTGAAAAAGATAATATAATTGAGTGTAGTTTATGTGGAAAGGAAACATACACAAGTAAAATTCAATCTGAAAACATATGTATAAATTGTGCTTTTGGATTTAATGAAGCTTGTGTAAAATGCGGAGAGTATCACAAGAAGGAAGAATTAAATAAAGATGGTTTATGTAGTAAATGCAATATGAAAGTATTTAAGAAAAAGTTTAAAGATAATATAGATGAAGTGTTTGAATGTGTTGAATGTGGAAGAGAGCAACATATAAGCAATATGGAAAATGGACTATGTGTATTTTGTTATAAGGATGAACATATTGATAGGTTAAAGGATGATATTAAATATTTAAAGCGAAAAGTTTATAAAAATGTATAGATAGTAAGTCACATTTAATAATAGAAGTAGTTATATATTACTCTAAGACCTAATTAAATATAGGTCTTTTTTCTTATTTAAAACTTTCTCCAATTATGGGTAAAAGGAAATTTTATTTTATAATCTTAGCACTTCTTTGGAAACATAATTGGGTGGAGCTTAGATTTGAAATAGATATTATATAAATAGAAGTTTTAAAATATAAAATAGAGTCCCTATTTAGCTCATAGAGGTGCTATAATAATGATTTAATACATTTGTACTATTAATTCTTAAAATGGCATATAAGAGATTTGGCATTTAATAACACAACTATAACACATAGATAATAAAATAATATAAAATTATATCTAATAAAATATAAAGAAAAATTAATGTATATACTGTATTTACTAGCTTGTACAAATTAATAAAAAACATTAAAAAGTTACTAATAGACTCCCCTCGTCTCCACCATTGAAATCCACGAAAAGGATATTGGCTAAATAGT
>JAVXLU010000143.1:0-5404 GCA_036646635.1 Romboutsia sp. | reverse complement strand
GCCCTGTAACCTGCAATCCGCTATAGCAGGATTGAATTCCATCTAGAGGCTTATATTTTGTAGGGCTGCCCTAAATAAGTGGTGTTGAAACTTAGGTCCTGCGCAATGAAAGCTCATGAACCCCGTCAGATCCGGAAGGAAGCAGCGGTAAGTGATTACTTTCGTGTGCCGCGGGGGTGCCTAGGTAGAGCTAACTGTTTAGGTAACGCTTGTGAAAATAAATCAATAGATGGTGTACAGCATTTAATATATAAAAACTAATCCCTTAATAATATTAAGGGATTTTTTGATATATAGAAAATATAAGATTAAAATAGATTAAAAAAAATTAAAAGTTAAAAAATTTAAATTAGGTAATTTTATTTAATAAATAATGATATAATAATTCGTTATATTGGATAAATAATATAGTAGACGGATTTTTATTAAGGAGAGATAGCCATGCATAAGGCATTATATAGAGCATATAGACCTCAAATATTTGAAGATGTAATTGGACAAGAAAATATAACTAGGACTTTAAAAAATCAAATAGAAAATAATAATGTAGGACATGCATATTTATTTTCTGGAACTAGGGGTACAGGAAAAACATCAACAGCAAAGATATTTGCTAGAGCTGTGAATTGTACTGAAAGTATAAATCAAGAACCATGTAATAAATGTGATATATGTAAAGATATAATACACGATAATATAATGGATGTTATAGAGATTGATGCAGCATCTAATAATAGTGTAGATGATATAAGAGAACTTAGAGAAAGTGTTAAGTACTCCCCTTCAAAGGCTAAATATAAAGTATATATAATAGATGAAGTACATATGTTATCTCAAGGTGCATTCAATGCGTTACTAAAGACATTAGAAGAACCACCATCATATATTATATTCATATTAGCAACAACAGAGCCACATAAAATTCCAGCTACTATTTTATCAAGATGTCAGAGATTTGACTTTAAAAGAGTTATAGTTAAAGATATGAGTGATAAGATGAAAAAGATATGTAAAGAAGAGGATATAGATATTGAAGATAAAGCACTTAACTTGATATCTAGAAACGCTCAAGGGGCGCTAAGAGATGCTTTAAGTATATTAGAACAATGCATATCTTTTGGTGATAATAAAATAAAATATAAAGATGTTGTTGAGCTTTTAGGAACTGTAAATGTTGAACAATTATTTGATATGGCTGAAAGCATAATAAAAGAAGATACTAAAAAATCACTTCAAATATTAAATGAATTTGTTATAGGGGGTAAAGATATAAGAAATTTAATAAATGATTTAATAGATCACTTTAGAAACTTAATGGTGTGTAAAGTATCAAACGATTTAGATGAAATAATATCTTTGCCAGAAGAAATAATTACTTTATTAAAAAATCAATCTAAAAGTGTAGATATAAATGATTTAATAAGGATTTTAAATATATTATCTATTGCTCAAGATAATATAAAAACATCGTCTAATCCAAGAGTATTAGCTGAAGTTACGATGATGAAAATTGCTCAACCAATGTTTGATGAAAGCAAAGAATCTCTTATAAAAAGAATAGAAAATTTAGAAAAGTTTATTGAAAGTGGGAATATAAAGGTAGTTACTGATAATTTATCTAATAATACTGAAGAAGAAAAAAATATTAATATATCAGAAGAAATAGTTTATGAAAAAGTAAAAAGTGAAGATATTAGATTAATAGAAGCATCTTGGGATAAAATTAGATTAAATATTAAACAAGATAAACAAAATAAACAAATGCCGGTTTACTTCTTATTAGGGGATGTTAAAAGTTTTAATATTTCTGAAAATTTATTATATATAATTTATGGTGAAGGATTTGATTTCGCTAAAAAAAGATTAAGTAATCCTCAAACATTAAAGTATATAGAAAAGGTAATAAGAGACACAATAAATAGGAGCTTTAGTATAAGGGTAATATTAGAGTCAGAGGTTAATAATATCAAACTTGAACTAAAGAATAATAAAGAAGATGAAGGAGAGTCAATTTTAAAAGGTATAGTAAGTGAAGATATATTAGAAATAAAAGATAGTGAAGATGAAAATTAGATATTGCCAAATATTTAATAATATAGTGTTATTATTTATTAAATAAAACAAGTCAAATAATAAACGCTATTATGATATAATAATATAATAAAAAAATAAGTTTCTAAGGAGGAATTAATTATGGCTAAGAAAGGTTTTGGAGGCGGAATGATGCCTGGAAATATGAATAATTTATTAAAGCAGGCTCAAAAGATGCAAGAAAATATGCAAAAGATGCAAGAAGAATTAGAATCTAAAGAAATAGTAGCTTCAGTTGGCGGAGGAGCTGTTACTGTTAAGGTTAATGGTAAAAAAGAAGTTTTAGATATAGCTATAAAGCCAGAAGTTGTTGATCCAGATGATATAGAGATGTTACAAGATTTAGTTTTAAGTGCTGTAAATGAAGCTTTAAGAAGTGTTGAAGAAATGCAATCAACTCAAATGAGCAAAGCAACTGGAGGAATGAATATCCCCGGATTATTCTAGTAGGTGATAATATGCAAGTTTATACAGGTCCGATAACAAGATTAATAGAAGAATTTTCAAAACTTCCCGGAGTCGGAAGGAAAACTGCCCAAAGATTGGCATTTCATGTTATTAATATGAATACTAATGATGTAGAATCTTTATCTAAAGCTATAATAGATGCTAAAAGAGAAATAAGATATTGTTCAACTTGTTGTAATATATCAGATGCTGATATATGTAGCATGTGTTCTAATAAAAATAGAGATACAAGTGTTATATGTGTAGTAGAAGATCCAAGAGATGTAGCTGCTATGGAGAGAACAAGGGAGTTTAAAGGACAATATCATGTATTAAATGGAGTTATATCTCCGATGGATGGTATTGGCCCGGATATGATAAAAGTTAAGGAACTAATACAAAGGCTAGGAACACAAGATGTTAAAGAAATAATAATGGCAACGAATCCTACAATAGAAGGAGAAGCTACTGCTATGTACATAGCTAGACTTTTAAAACCTATGGGAATAAAGGTTACTAGAATAGCACATGGGCTACCTGTAGGTGGCGATTTAGAGTATGCAGATGAAGTTACTATATCAAAAGCATTAGAAGGTAGAAGAGAAATATAAAAGTCGGGGTATATACCTCGATTTTTTTAATAGAGGTGCAAAATGAAATCAACTATAAAAATAGAAGGTGAAAATCTTAATCAAGAAAAAAAAATGGAAAAATTAGATTTAAAAAGCAAGCTTAAATACACAGAACAAGATGATATGAGCATTTTACTTAGAAAAATAATTAATAAAAAAAGTACAAATAAAAATACAGATTTTAGAAATAACTATAAAAATTATCAATATGATTACGAAGAAGATTTTTATGAACCGAGGTATTAAGAATGAGTACAATAGAATAATAAAAAATATACTTAAAAAGGCCCTAATACAAATGTACAGGGCATTTTTAAGTATATTTTTTATTCTTTATTAGATAAAATCTCAACAACTAAATCAGCTATATTTTGAGCTGAATTGAATTTTCGTATAGATTTTATATTACGTTTAAGCATATCTAACCTAGATTCATCATCAATAAGAACTTTTAATAAAACTGATAAGTTATATTTTTTAGTAGTTCTAAGTGCAGCTCCGCAGTTACATAAGAAGTCTAAGTTTTCTTCTTCTTGACCGGGTATATAGTAAGGAACTATCATAGGAACGTCTTTAAGTAAAGATTCAGTAGTTGTGAGACCACCAGGTTTAGAAACTAATACATCGACAGAAGCAAGTATGTCGTTCATTTTATTCGTAAATCCAAGCACTTTAATATTTTTATTATAATCAGAATTAGCTAGACTTTTATCTATTTTTTCTCGTAGACTCTCATTTCTACCTGTTATCACTAAAATTTGGAAATCTCGATTTATACCTATAAGTTCAGATAAAGTTTCTTTTATATTTCCTGCTCCAAAACTGCCTCCCATAAGTAGAACAGTTAATTTATCTGTTGATAGCCCAAGTTCATTTAAAACGGTATCTCTATCTCTATGAGATAAAAATGATTTTTCAACTGGAATACCAAATGCTTTAACTTTGTTGATATCTACACCTTCAAATACTAATAACTCTTTTACATATTCATGACCAACTATATAATAGTCTAATTCATTTTGTATCCATGTTGAATGAGTTGTATAATCAGTTAGAACTGAAATCATAGGTGGAACTTCTAAATCAGTATACTTTTTATGGAAAGTATCACTTAGATTAAGACTAGTAAGATCCATATTAGTGTATTTTTTTAGTGTACTAAGTGCAATCATAGGAAATGGATGAGTACCTATAATTAAATCAGGTTTTGAAGTTTTAAGAAGTTTTTTAAATTTTTGAGCCATAAGGGAAGTAAGTAAATTTCCTTTAAACTCATTTTTTGATGCTAAGTTAGTTTCAGAGAACCTATATACACTGCCATAAGCTTTAGGTGTATAAATAGCTGATTTTTCATATCCTCTTGATATTATTTTATCCATTGTATTATTAACTAATTTTAAACTATCTATTATTTCGCATTCTATTGTTGTATTATCAATAGTTTTATTTTCTAATTCTTCTTTGATAGCTCGAGCAGCTCTATTATGCCCTCCTCCAGTAGAAGCAGACATAATTAAAATCTTTTTGCTCATATTAAAATCCTCCTAAAATATAGAGTTATATTGAACAATAACATAAATTTATGTATTATTAATTATACTTTAAAAACTCAAACTATTATATACTAGATTATTATTAAATAATCTAGTATATAATAGTTTGAGTTTAAATAAAAAAATTAGGAGACGAAAATAATGAAAAAAGTAGAAATATATACAAGTGATACATGTATACAGTGCATAAAAGCAAAGGAATACTTAAAATTGAATAATATTAAATATATAGAATATAATATATCTAAGGATTCAGAAGCTAGAAAAGAATTAATACGTATGGGGTATATGTCTATTCCAGTTATGATAATAGATGATGAGCATATACTAGGATTTGATTTAAATAGAATGAAAACTTTATTAGATAAATAATTATGATTTATTTAAATCAATATAAGAAGTCGTACAAAGTAATTAATATAAAAAATACATATTGTATAACTTCTTGATTATTATGTATTATAATATATATTTTTTTTATATAACTTTATAATTAAGAGAAATACATAGTTTCAATAAAAAGTAAAAAAACTTTTAAAAAAGTTTTGAAAAAAGTATTGACGATATAAAATGAAGATGATATAGTATTACTTGTCCTTAAGAAATAGGTCAAATAAGAAAATAAAAAACAATGAACTTTGAAAATTAAACAGTAGGTTAATTTATAGAATTTGAAACAAC
>JAVXLU010000142.1:0-5413 GCA_036646635.1 Romboutsia sp. | reverse complement strand
GAGGAGAATATTATATGATAAAATTACTTTTTGTAATAAATTCATTAACAATTGGGGGTTCAGAAAAGAGTTTAGTTTCTCTTTTAGATTTAATAGATTACAGTAAATATGAAGTTGATTTATTTATGCTAAAGAAAGGGGAAGCGTTTGATAAATATATACCAGCTGAAGTTAATGTTCTAGATATACCAGATTATTATAGATATATAAATAATGAAAATATAAAAAAATCTAATATTATTAAAATAAAATATAGTATATGTAGGTATAAATCCTCTTTAGAATTAAGATTAAATGGGAAAATAAAAAAATTACTGAATAACCAACAAATATTTTATAAAAATCAAAGAAATGTATTAGATAATTTGACTAAAAAATATGATGTAGCAATAGCGTATGCTCAAGGGTTTCCAACATACTTTGTTGCAGATAAAGTAAATGCTATAAAGAAATTAGCATGGATAAACTGTGATTATAAGACTACCTCATATGATAAAAATATGGATAAAATATTTTATGATAAAATTGATAAAATAATAGCTGTTTCAAAAGTTTGCAAAGATTCTATAATAGCAGTTAATAAAATTTATGAAGAAAAAATAGAAGTTATAATGGATATAGTAAATCCAGAATTAATAGAGATGATGTCTAATAGTAATGTTGAAGAATTTGATAGTAATAAAATTAATATACTAACTGTTGCCAGGTTAGTGGTACATCATAAAGGGTATGATGTTGCTGTTATGGCAGCTAAAATATTGAAAGATAAAAAGATTGGATTCAAATGGTATGTTGTAGGAGAGGGGTCAGATAGACATGAAATAGAGAAGTTAATAGAAAAAAATAATTTGGAAGAGAACTTTATACTTTTAGGAAGTAGAGATAATCCATATCCATATATGAAGAGTTGTGATATTTATGTACAGCCATCTAGATATGAAGGTTTTGGATTAACTGTAATTGAAGCGAAGGTATTAAAAAAGACTATAGTTTGTAGTAACTTTAATACAGTAAAAGAGCTTATTAATAATGAGGTAGATGGATTAGTGGTAGGAATGAAATCAGATAATCTAGCAGTGGGAATAATGAGAGTTATTAGTGATATTGAATTTCAAAATAGGATTAAATATAATTTAAATAATTCAGAGAAATATAATTCAATGAGTGAGATAGAAAAAATTTATAAACTAATAGAAAGTTAGATAATTTATAAGAAGAGGGTAACTATGAAAAAAGTAATATTTATGTGTATTAATATGAATGTAGGTGGAACTGAAAAAGCATTACTTACTATGTTAGATGAAATGGATAAAGAAAAATATGAAATAACCATTTTAATGTTAGAGGAGTATGGTGGGTTTTTAGATTCAATACCTAGTTACGTTAAAATAAAATATGTTGAAGACTTTTCAAATATGAAACCTAGATTAAATAATCCACCAATTCAAGTTGCTAAGAATTTAATTAAAAGTGAAAAATTAGTCAAAGGTATTAATATATTAGCAATTCATTTAGTAACTAAAGTATTTGGGGAAAGATCTTTATATTTTAAATATTTATTAAAAAATTATAAAAAAATAGAAGGAGAGTATGACTTAGCAGCAGCATATGCAGGGCCTATGGACTTTATAACATACTTTGTTTTACGTAAAATAAAAGCTAAGAAGAAGGTTCAATGGATTCATTTTGATATAGCTAAAATAGGTTTTAACTTAAAGTTTGCAAATAAATTTTATGGTAAGTTTGACAAAGTATTTGTAGTATCTAAAGAAGGAAAGAGCAAACTTATAGAAAGGGTGCCATCATTAGAAAAGAATACAGAGGTATTTTTTAATATTGTATCAGAAAATAAGATTAAAGATTTAGCGAGTAGAGATATGGGATTTGAGGATGACTTTAATGGAATAAGAATACTTACAGTTGGAAGACTTGCAAAAGAAAAAGGACAAGATATGACTATATTAGTTTTATCAAAGTTAAAAAATGAAGGCTATAAAGTGAAATGGTATTGTATAGGAGAAGGAAATGCTAGAAGTGATTATGAGAGTATGATAAAAGAATATAAAGTAGAAGAAGACTATATTCTTTTAGGTTCAAAAACTAATCCTTATCCATTTATGAAAGAATGTGATATATATGTACAGTCGTCAAGACATGAAGGGTATTGTATAACACTTGCAGAAGCAAAAATTTTGAAAAATAGTATTATTACAACGAATTTTACTGGAGCAAAGGAGCAAATAGAAAATAATGAGACTGGGTTAATTTCAGATATTAATGAAATGGATTTGTATATAAAAATAAAAAGGTTGTTAGATAATAATGATTTAAGTGAAACTATAAAAAATAATTTAAGGAGTGAAACTACAAGTAGACTTAAAGAAATAGATAAGTTAGATAGATTACTTAATATATAAAAGTTAGATAAAATGAAAAGGATGGTAATAATGAAAAAAATATTATTTATGGTTAGTAGCATGAATATTGGTGGAGTTGAAAAATCATTAATTTCATTGTTATCAACCATACCAAAAGATAAATATGAAATAACAGTTCTTACTTTGGAAAAGAAAGGTGGATTTTTAGAATACATACCTAGCTGGGTTAAAGTTGAGGAAGCTAATTGGTTTAATGAAATTAAACCAATTATAATGCAACCTCCACAAGAAACAATAAAAAAATATTTTGATAATAAGTATTACGTAAAAATTCCAGGATTTATTGCTTCATACTTAATTGCTAAAAGGTTTGACAATAGACATATGTATTATAAAAATATACTTAAAAGCATACCTCACAATAGTGAAAAGTATGATGTAGCAATTGCATATGCAGGGCCAACAGAAATAATAGATACATATATAGCACATAAAGTGAAAGCAGAGAAAAAAATTGGATGGATACATTTTGATATATCTAAACATTGTGTAAATAGAAAATTATATAGTGAATTGTATAAAAGGTTTGATAAGATATTTGCAGTTTCAGAAGAATCTAAAATAAAGTTAAATGAGCAAATAAAGGGTATAGAAGAAAAATCAGAAGTATTTTTGAATATAGTATCAAAAGATATAATAAAAGAAATGGCAAAAGAAGAGGTACACTTTGATAATAATTTTAAAGGTATAAAAATAGTAACAGTAGGAAGACTATCAAAAGAAAAAGGACAAGATTTAGGAATAAAAACATTGAAAAGATTAAAAACTGATGGGTATGATGTGAAGTGGTATTGTGTTGGAGATGGAAATTCTAAGAGCGAATATAAAAATTTAATAAAAAAATATGGATTAGAAGAAGATTTTATTTTATTAGGATCAAAAACTAACCCATATCCATATATGAAAAATGCTGATATATATGTCCAAACATCAAGGCATGAGGGGTATTGCCTTACATTAGCAGAAGCTAAATGTTTAAATAAGCCGATAATAACAACTAATTTCACGGGTGCTTGTGAACAGATTATAGATAATAAAACAGGATTTATTGTTAGGTGTAATGAAGAAGAGATTTATACAAAAATTAAAAGACTTATAGATAATAGATCATATATGAGAAAGTTTGAAGAAAACTTAACAAATATAAAGTTAGATAGGACAAGTGAAGTTAATAAATTATATAATTATATTGGTAATTAAAAAATATTATACAGGTTGAAGGGAAAGAATTATGAGGACAAAAAATGCAATTAAAAATATAGCTATGAGTTTATTTTCACAAATAGTAATTATTATATTAGGATTTGTATCTAGAAAAGTATTTATAGATAATTTAGGCGCTGAGTATTTAGGGGTTAATGGATTATTGACTAATCTATTATCAATGATGATTTTAATCGAAAGTGGAATAGGAATTAGTATTGTATACAACCTATATAGACCTTTAGCAGAAAATGATAAAGATAAAATTATAGCATTAGTGCAATTATATAAAAAAGCATATAGGGTATTGGCGTTAATAATGTTAATAATCAGTTGTGGACTATATCCGCTATTGGGTTTCATAATGAAATCGGATGAATCAATAAAAGGAATGTTCATAGTATATAGCATATTTGTTGCTAAAAATATCATATCGTATTTTAATGCATATAAATGGGCATTAATAAATGCAGATCAAAAGGGATATGTATTAGCAAGAAGTAATCTTATGTTTCAAATAGTTACTACTATATCTAAAATAATAATTCTTATGATAACACAAAGTTATATAATATTTTTATTAATGGAGATAGGTATATTTATACTTCAAAATATTATAAATACATTTATTGTATATAAGAGATATCCATACTTAAGAGAAAAGACTAAATATTCTATAGGTAGTGATACAAAAGCAAATATAAATAAAAATGTACGAGCTATGTTTTTACATAATATAGGGGGATATCTTGTTTTTAGCACAGATAATATTCTTATTTCTACATTTATAAGTGTTAAGGCTGTCGGATTATATTCAAATTATACTATGGTAATAGGTCAATTAGGGGCGTTATTAAGTCCGGTAATAGGTGGAATAGGGGCAGGTGTTGGAAATCTAATAGCTACAGAGGGAGAAGAAAAAACTTATGAAGTATTTGAGATATCATATTTTGTTAGTTTTTGGATATATTCATTTTCTACAATATTCTTATATATTTTACTTCAACCATTTATTAATTGGTGGATAGGGGAAGGCTATTTATTAGATCAGTTTACATTTATAGTTATACTAATTAATTTCTATTTAAATGGAATGAGAGGACCAATATCAACGTTTAAAAATAAAGCAGGAATGTTTGTACAAGATAAATATGTTCCAGTAATAGAAGGGCTTATTAACTTAATAGCATCATTAATGTTAATAAAGTATTTTGGATTAGTAGGAGTATTTTTAGGAACCACATTAAGTACGCTGTTAACAGTATTTTGGAATCAACCAAGAATAGTATATAAAAATCTTTTTAAGCTTCCTGTTAAGGCATATTTTATAAAATATGCAATGTACATTTTAGTTGCTTTTTTTGCAGGGGCTATAACAGTAATTACTTGTAGAACATTAATAAGTGGACATAGCTTTATTTCGTTAATTGCTAAAGGTATTATATGTGTTGTTATTCCTAATTTAATATATATATTAATATTCTTCAGAACAAAGGAATTTAAAGCAATATATAATTTGATAAAGAACAATTTACCAAAGGCAGAGGTTGTTAAAAGATTGTTTAAGAGAGTCTACAAATATATATAAGAAAATATATTCTAAGATTATTAGGTAAATTATATATCAGAAAGTGATTATATTATGGTCAAAATTTTATATTTATTAAGAGCTTTGGAATGCTAGGAATATTTCTATTTCAATTAGAATTATTGTTAAAAGGAACAGTTCCTGTAACTTTATTTTTATATTATCAGGATTTACTCCATATTAT
>JAVXLU010000141.1:0-5422 GCA_036646635.1 Romboutsia sp. | reverse complement strand
TAAAGTACTAAGAAGATTGATAGAAAATAAGAATGTGAGCAATTTAATCTTATTTGGACCACCAGGTATAGGTAAAACGACAATTGCACAGTTAGTAGCAAGTGCAAGTAATAAAAAGCTATTCAAGCTTAATGGAACAACAGCATCTGTAAAAGATATACAAGAAATAGCTAAAACACTAGATACTTTAGAGGGGTATATGCCTGAAAATCTAAAAGGGAGAGTTTATTATACACCTGGTAATAATAAATATGAAAATGCTATAAAAGAATATTGGGAAAAAATAAAAAAATAGTTTTATGATGATTATTTTAAGTAATTATAAATGTAATATAAAAATATCGATATAAAACATTTGAAGAGATGGATTATTATTAAAAGGATAAAGTAAATAAAGAGAAGAATAATAAAAATAAATCTTATAATTTAATATCTATTATAATATATATATAATAAAGTTATTTTAAGAATTGAGATGCTTAAAAAGGCGAACTTTTCATATTAGGGGGAAAAAGTATGCTTATAAAGCTTAATAATACTCATCATAATAAATTGATGAAGTATTTAAATATAGAGCCTGAATTTAATTTATTTATAATTGGAGATATAGATAGATATGGTTATAATAATTATTTTTTTAATGTATGGGCTGATATAAATAATAATGAAGAAATAGAAGGGATTTTAGTAAAATACTTTGATTTTATTATAGTTTATTCTTACTCTAAATTTAATGTAGATGAATTTATTAAATTAATTAACAGAATAGAATACTGTGAAATAAGTGGTAAATCAGAAATAATAGAGCAATTATTAAATAGAATAAAGTTAAGAAAAATAAGGACTGTTAATTTTTATAAATTAGATAAAGAAATAGACTATAAAAATGTATTAAGTAAAATGAAAGTAAAAAGAATAAGAAATTCAAAAATAAAAAAAATAGTAAGACTATATGAACTAATTGATGAATTTGAAAATACAACAACTGATAGTATAAAAAATGGACTAAAAACAGGAAGAGGTTATTACATAGAAGTTAATAGGCAGATAGTAGCTATGGCTAAAAGTACATCAGAAAATAAAACTCACGCTATGATAGTTGGAGTAGGAACCCATCCTAGATATAGAAACCAAGGATTAGGAACTAAATGTATAGTTAAAATTTGTAATGAATTATTAAATGAAAATAAAATACCCTGCTTATTTTATGATAATGAAGAAGCTGGTAAAATGTATAAAAAACTTGGATTTGAGAAAATTGGGTTTTGGACTATAGCATATAAATAAACTTAATGTAAAAATAAATTATATATTGTATAATTTATTTATAAAGAAAATATTATTTAATTAATAAAAGATTTTTAATAGCTAGATAAATAGATAGCTAAAAGTAAAAAGGGTAAAAATTAGGAGGAGAATATGTATAATATCGGTATAGATGTAGGTGGAATGAGTATAAAAGCTGGAATTGTTAGTAATGGGGAAATTATTAATAAACTTAGTAAAGAAACAGATAGATTAGGTGGATTAGAAAAATTAGCTGATGATATAATAGAACTGGTAACAAATATTTTAAATGAAAATAATATACATATTAATGATATAAAGACAATAGGTATAGGATTTCCTGGAGTTGTTGCTAAGAATGGAACAGTGACATGTGTAAATCTAGGTTTGAAAAATGCGTTAGTGATACCAAAAATAAAAGAAAAGTTTTCAAATACTACTGTCAAGGTAGGTAATGACGCAAATGTAGCAGCTCTTGCTGAATATGCATATGGAAGTATGAAGGGATATGAAATTGGAGTTATGATAACATTAGGTACTGGAATAGGTGGAGGCATTATAATAAATGATAAACTTATTACAGGGTCTAAAGGAATAGGTGCAGAAATTGGTCATATGATGATATCTAGTAATTATTTTGACTGTAATTGTGGGAATAATGGATGTTTTGAAACCTTTTGTTCGGCTACTGCAATAATAAAGTACGCTCAAAAGCTAGTTAAAGAAGGAAGAAAAACATTGATAATGGAATATACAAACAATGATATAGAAAATATAACCGCTAAGATGATATTTGATTCTTATAAAGAAAATGATGAGGTTTCTATAGAAATTGTAAATAGATTCAAAAAGTACTTGGCTATGGGATTAGCGAATGTTATAAATTTTATAGATCCAGACGTTATATCAATAGGAGGAGGACTGTCAAATGCTAGTGATATAATTCTTGAAGGATTAACTGAAGAAATAAAAAAATATATTCCATTTGATGGTGCTGGAATTGGAGACATAGTTATAGCTAAGTTTAAAAATAATGCGGGCATACTAGGTGCATCAGCTTTATAGTAAAAATATTGCCTAAAATTTAAAAATTTTAGGCAATATTTTTATGAAGATATAGATTAAAGTATTAATTATGTGGGTAAAAATAAATTATAATATAATTAATGAACTATTTTAATTCTAAATCATAGTAAAATAGTTGGGATTTAATCTTGACAAATTTACTATGGTATAATAAAATTATTTTGTAGTTAATTCATACTAAATTAGTATGGATTATATTGAAAATAAAGGGTGATAAAATATGAAGCTATCAACTAAAGGTAGATATGGACTGAAAGCCATGTTTGAACTTTCATTGAACCAAGATAATGGTCCTGTGCCCTTAAAATATATTGCTAAAAAGCAAAATGTATCGGATCAATACTTAGAACAGATATTTTCAAAATTGAAAAAATCGGGTTTAGTTACAAGTGTAAGAGGATCACAAGGTGGATATTTATTAGCTAAGGAAGCTAAATATATTACAGTAGGAGATATCCTTACTGTATTAGAAGGACCAATATCTTTATCAGACTGCGTATTAGATGAAGATGTTTGTGAAAATTCAAGTGTATGCGTAACAAAAGTAGTTTGGGAAAAAATGAAAAAGGGTATAGATGAAGTTATAAATTCGATAACTCTTCAAGATATGATAAATGACTATAATAAAAATAAACCAGAAAATGATATAACTAATTTGATTATTAAATAGATAGGGAGACGAATAAAAATGGAAAAAAGAAGATTGTATATGGATTATTCTGCGACAACTCCTGTAAAAAAAGAAGTACTAGATGAAATGATGCCATATTTAACAGATTACTTTGGAAATGCATCTAGTTTTCATACATTCGGAAGAGAAGCAAAGAATGCTTTAGATAAAGCTAGAACTCAAGTAGCAAACTTAATAAATGCAAAACCAAATGAGATATACTTTACAGCAGGCGGAACAGAGAGTGATAACTGGTCAATAGAAGGAGTAGCACATGCTCATAGGGCAAAAGGGAATCACATAATAACATCAAAAATAGAACATCATGCTGTACTTCATACATGCGAGTACTTAGAAAAATATCATGGATTTGAAGTAACTTATATAGATGTTGATTCTGAAGGTAAGATAAATCTTGACCAATTAGAAAAGTCAATAAAAGATACTACAATATTAATAAGTATAATGTTTGCAAATAATGAGATAGGAACTATACAGCCAATAAAAGAAATAGGTGAAATAGCTAAAGCTCACAAAGTATTATTCCATACTGATGCAGTTCAAGCAGCAGGTAATATATCAATAGATGTTAAGGAATTAAACATAGACTTAATGAGTATGTCTTCACATAAAATATATGGACCAAAGGGAATAGGAGCGCTATATATAAAAGCTGGAACTAAACTTCATACATTTGTTCATGGTGGAGCACAAGAAAGAAGAAGAAGAGCAGGTACTGAAAACATACCATCAATAGTTGGATATGGGAAAGCTTGCGAAATAGCTAAAGTAAATATAGAAAATCATATAAATAATCTTACTACTTTAAGAAGTAAGTTAATAGATGGGATATTATCAAATATACCTTATACAACAGTAAATGGTAGTATAGAAGAACGATTACCAGGTAATGTAAACTTTGGATTTGAGTTTATAGAAGGGGAAGGAATACTTCTAATGTTAGACATGCTAGGTATAGCTGCATCAAGTGGATCAGCTTGTACTTCAGGATCATTAGATCCATCTCATGTCCTTATGGCAATAGGTCTTCCACATGAAAAAGCTCATGGGTCATTAAGACTTACAATAGGAGATTTTACAACTGAAGATGATATAGATTATATAATAGAAAGTTTACCACCAGTTATAGAGAGATTAAGAAGTATGTCACCTCTTTACGATGCAATGATAAAACAAAAATAAATAATAAAAATAATTGGAATTAATAAAAATATAAGAGGAGGATAAAAATATGAACCCATATAGTGACAAAGTTATGGAACATTTCATGAGTCCTAGAAATGTTGGAGAAATAGAAAATGCAAGTGGAATAGGTGAAGTAGGAAATGCAAAATGTGGAGATATAATGAGAATATATCTTGATATAGAAAATGAAATAATCAAAGATGTTAAGTTTAAAACATTTGGGTGTGGATCAGCAATAGCTAGTTCATCTATGGCTACAGAAATGGTAAAAGGGAAAACTATACATGAAGCACTAGCTGTAACTAATAAAGCGGTTGCAGAAGCATTAGATGGTTTACCACCAGTTAAAATGCACTGTTCAGTATTAGCAGAACAAGCTATAAAAGCTGCATTAATAGATTATGCAAAGAAAAATAATATACACATACCAGAATTAGATGGTGTTGTTATAGATGATGATCATGATCATCATCATGATATAGAAGAAGATGAAGAATAAATTCTAAATAAATAATTTAGATAACAATATCCCTTTTAGGTAAAAATACTTAAAAGGGATATTATTATTTACAAAATATAATATAGATAGAATTTAATTTATACTTTTAAAAAATATATAAAATATATATAATATAAAGAATGAGGTGATTTTATGAGTAAAAGAGTAATGATAGGAATGAGCGGAGGAGTAGATAGTTCTGTAGCAGCATACCTTTTAAAGCAACAAGGTTATGATGTTATAGGTGTTACTATGAAGCTATGGCAAGATGATGAAGATGATGATTTAATAGAAAATGAAGGTGGATGTTGTTCATTAGCAGCAGTTGAAGATGCTAGAAAAGTAGCAGAAAAAATAGGTATACCTTTTTATGTACTAAACTTTAGTGAAGTATTTAAAGAAAAGGTAATAGAGCCTTTTATAGATGAATACTTAAACGGAAGAACACCTAATCCATGTATAGCATGTAATAAACATATAAAGTTTGATGATTTCTTTAAAAAAGCTCGTCAAATAGGATGTGATTATGTAGCTACTGGGCATTATGCTAAAATAGAAAAAGATGAAAAAATAGGTAGATTTTTATTAAAAAAATCAGTTACTGATAAAAAAGACCAAACTTATGCACTATATAACCTTACACAAGAACAATTAGAGCATACACTACTTCCAAT
>JAVXLU010000140.1:0-5489 GCA_036646635.1 Romboutsia sp. | reverse complement strand
CTGTTATTTCTTATTTTCTGTTTGTTTATCTTTATCCATATGTTCTATCATCTCTGATACTGTTACAAACTTATATCCTTGTTCTTTTAATTTAGGTATAATAATTTTTACAGCTTGTATTGTTTGAGTTGTAGAATTTCTAGCAGTATTATAATCATGTAATAATATTATTGTACCATTTTTAACCTTAGACATTATAGTTTGTACTATATAATCAACCCCTGGATTTGACCAATCTCTTGGATCTAAATCAGACCATAAAATTATATTCATATTTTTTTCTTTAGCAATAGTACACATATCTTTACTTATCGCTCTATATGGTGGTCTAAATAAATTAGGCTCTTTACCTATTATTTTTTTTACAGCTTCTTGAGTTTGATTTATCTCTTTATTTATTTCATAATAATTTCTCTTTGCAACATTTATATGTGTAAATGTATGATTTCCAATTTCATGTCCTTCATTATATTCTCTCTTTAATATACTCGGATTCCATCCTACATTTTCTCCTACTACAAAGAATGTTGCATTTATATCATTATCTTTTAGTATATCTAATATTTGAGGTGTAAAATCTTTATCAGGTCCATCATCAAAAGTTAGAGCTATTAATTTTTCTTCGTCATTACCATGCTTTATTATAATATCCTCATAATCATGTGATATATCATTTTTAAAATTAATTACTTCTTCATCTGATATATTATTTTTATTATATAAATATATTCCTATTATTAAAAGTAATAATAAAGGAAATGTATATAATGTTTTTTTCATATTATACTCCTCCTTTCTACTAAGTTACTTTTATATCAATATTATTTATCTAAATCATTCATATCATTAAGTTCTATCAATATTTCATCATAAAAACTAATTCCTTTATTTATTAAATTTTGATTAAATTCCCTACTTGTTATGGGAATATCTGGTTTGTTTTTTGAACAATCTGCACATAAATTAGTTTCAGGTAAAATATCTAATCTATCTTCATCTATATCTTTACTACACTTCTCACAAATTCCATAAGTTCCTTTTTCTATGTTATATAAGGCATTTTCTATGTTGTATAATTTTCCTTTTTCATGTATTGTTAAACTATTTTGCATATCTTGCATAAATAATTCTGTACCCATATCTGCTAAATGATTATCATAACTTGATAGTTCTCCTGATGTATATCTTTCGTTAGTATGTTCTTTTGTATTTCCAAATACTGTATTATCTTGCATTTCACTTATTAAACCTACTATTTTATCTTTTTCTTTTAATAGTTCTTTTTTGTACTTATTTGTATTCATATTCTATACCTACTTTCCTCTATAATTTTCTACTATATCCATTATTTTTGCTATATATGCTCCTATTATGGGTAAATTTACCCAACCAGTAATTATGTAAATTACTAATCCGGCTAACACAGAAAATCCTATTGCTTGACCAAATCCTTTGCCTAGACCTGCTACAAAATTAATTAAAAATAATCTTCTTTTACTATCAGTTAACATCATATATTCTCTTATTCTACTTCTCTCTATTGTTAGCATAAGTCTTTCTAGATATCTTTTTATTAGTCCTAAATCCTTTTTAGTATCATCGGATAAATACATTTTATTTATTACTTTATCTAGTTCTTCCATGCTTATAAGATTTATATTTTCTAATTCTTTATTTTTTTTATGATTAATAAATATCACTTCCTTTTTTGAAGCACCTAGAATACAACAATAGTATGTGATAATTTAACTATAAAAATACAAAAGGATTACAGACAAATTTATTTTTAAAAATTTTATCTGTAATCCTCATTTATTTTATTATTAATTATAAAATAAAACTACTCTACTTTAGAAATAGTAATTTTTTATAAAAATTTCCTCTCTATTAGTCCTACCTTTTTATATACTTTTCTTAATGTTTTTCTAGCTTGTTTCTCAGCTTTATTAGCACCAATTGCATATATATTTTCTAGATATTCTTTATTGCTTAAAAGTTCATTATATTTTTCTCTTATTGGTGTTAGAGCCTCTACAATAACTTCTGCGACATCCTCTTTAAATATTCCATATCCTTTGCCTTCATACATCTGTACTAACTCTTCTATACTTTTATTTCCCAATTGAGAATAGATTTCTAATAAATTCTTTATTCCAGGTTGTTCATCTGTATAATTTACAACACCTATTGAATCTGTAACACTTCTTTTTATCTTTCTTCTTATAGTATCAGCATCATCTGTTAATAGTATAAATGCATTTTCATTAGAATCTGATTTACTCATCTTCTTAGTCGGTTCTTGCAAGCTCATTACTCTACCAACATCTTTAGGTATATATGGTTGTGGAATTTCAAATGTTTCAGAATATCTATTATTAAATCTAGCAGCTAAATCACGAGCTAATTCTAAATGTTGTTTTTGATCTTCACCTACTGGAACTAGATGTGTTCCATATAAAAGAATATCTGCTGCCATTAAAACTGGATATGTGAATAATCCTGCATTTAAATTTGCTTCACTTTTTTGTGATTTATCTTTAAATTGAGTCATCCTACTTAATTCACCCATATAAGTCATTGTGCTTAATATCCACATAAGTTCTGTATGTGCACTTACATGTGATTGTATAAATATAGTATTTTTTTCTGGATCTAATCCACATGCTATATATTGAGCAAGTAATTGCATCGTATTAGCTCTTAAATTTTTAGCCTCTTGAGGTATTGTTATTGCATGTAAATCAACAACACTGTAATAGCAGTTATATTCATCTTGAAGCTTCGTCCAGTTTTGTATAGCTCCTAGATAATTTCCTAATGTTATTTTTCCTGTTGGTTGAGCACCACTGAATATTATTTTTTTATCACTCATTTAATTATCTCCTTATATTGATTTTAACATTTTAAGTACTATATCTTTAGAATTATGAGCTGCACCTTGAACAAATTCTTCATATACAACTTCAGCAGTTCCATCTGCTTTATCAGACATAGCTCTTATTATTACGAATGGTACTTTGTTTAAAAAACATACATGAGCAATAGATGCTCCTTCCATTTCTCCACAGTATGCACCAAAATCGTTTACTAACTCATCTTTTAATTTTTTAGAACTTATAAATATATCTCCTGTAACTACTCTTCCCTTTAATACCTTATGATTTTTACTTTCAGATACTGATGATTCATATGCTGCATTTATAAGTCTTTCATCTGCTATAAAAGTTGAAGTCTCCATTCTTGGTATTATTCCTTTTTTATATCCAAATGCAGTAGTATCTACATCATATTGAATAGCATCCGTTGATATTACTATATCTTGAACATCTAAATCAGAATGTAGTGCTCCTGCAACTCCAGTATTTACTACTGCATCTACATTAAATTCACTTATTAATATCTGTGCACATAATGCTGCATTTACTTTACCTATTCCACATTTTACTAAAACTATATCTTTTTCTTCTAAGTTACCTTTATAAAACTTTAAACTTGCTTTTTCTATGGTTTCTTTAATATTCATTAATTCTACTAATATATCTACCTCTTCGTCCATTGCTCCTATTATACCTATAATATTCATTATTTCCTCCTAAATTTATGTTATATTTTGGTATTAAAAAATCCGTCCTAAATCAATAGGACGGATAAATTTTCCGCGGTACCACCTAATTTATATAGACTTTAATCAAAGTCTATATCTCTTATTATCTGCTGTAACGTGCAGTCACGATATAGGCTAATATACATCTTGTTAATATATTTCACCTTATTCCTCCAAGGTCCATTCACCAAATTTTTCTTGTTAAGTTCTCATCATCCTTAACTTTCTGTATTGAAACTTATTTAGCTACTACTCCTTTTCATAGGATGTAATTTATTATTAATATCTTTATATTATAATATGTCTTACTTAATAAATTGTCAACTATATATAAGTTTCTACCTGATATATTTTAAATAATATCTATATCAAATTACTTCCATAAAAATTTTATTTCATCGATATCTCTCATTGTATTATCTACATAGGTCTATCATATATAAAAATTCATTTTTAGTAGGATTAATTATTTTGATATTAACAATATCTGTACTTCTACCAATTAAATATTGAATACATTCGATACAAATAGTTAGAGATAATCCAATAAAAAATATACATTTTATAGAATTAAATTTATTCCATAAAAGAGGAACAAAAAAACCAATAGGAGAAAATAAAAATAAATTTGCTGAAATATTTAATAGGCTTATTTTCAAATCATAGGTATTTGTATTATTAAAAAATAATTGGTCAGATAAAGTTCTAAATGGAATAAAATTTACTTGAGAAATTGAATTTCTCCAATTAACTTCAAAAATCATTTCACCTGTTTCACTTACAATACCTATAGTTATATTAGGTAAAATTGTTTGTGATGCTAATCCGATTATATACATACAGAATAGTAATATTATTATTTCATTTTTGAAATTTACTTTTCTGCTACTTTTCTTTAAATATAAAAATCTTATAATTAATATTACAGGTGAAAATACTATTATATAACGCAACATATCAGCTATATAAGCAATAATTAAACGCATAAAATCACCTCACAATAAATTCTTAATATAAAAAAGCTTATCGATATTTAAACTTGATAAGCTTTTTTATATTATACTATTTTACATATCCTGAAAAATTAGATGAAGCTGAAAAACTTATGTAATATTTTTTAGTGCTATCTAATCCCGTTATTTTACCAGATGCTGAGCTACTTGGATTAACCGTTAATGTTTTAGATGCAAATAAACCATTAGACGTATATATTTTAGCTGTTAGCTTTTTTGAACTAGTACTTTTTATATTGTAGCTTATAGTACTTTTACCTGTAAAACATTTATTTGTGTACAATGTAGATATCTCTGCACTACCAGAAAAACTTAACTGTCCACTATTTAAATTTTGTACACTAGTAGAAGATGGCGGGTCTAATCCAAATAAAGTTAAATCTTCAGGATTTAACTCTTTTATAATTGGAGTTGAATATTCTTCGATAATATTTACACCTTTCAACTCTAATGAATCTGCAAATATTGATAATGAACCTAAATTTAATGACAGTATTGTTGCTAATGATACAAAAACTAGCTTTAATGGCTTTTTCATTCCTAAAATTCCCATATAAATTAATATTTCTTATTCCTTGTATAAAGTATTATACAAACATACATAAAACTTCTTTTATAAATATAATATATTTATTTTAAGTCCAAACAAAAGTACTACTTGTTTCTATAGAAATTTTATATCGGGATTATTAATTGAAAAGCTATTTCGTTTGGACTCAAATTTTTGTGTGAAAAAAAGTGATTATAAACTAGTAATACCAATAGATTGAAGGGCATAGAAAATGTAAAAAATTTAACTATATCGAATTTTAGAAGAAATAGTTATCGTCTTTTTTGATTTTGTCATAATATTCATACTAATATTATATACT
>JAVXLU010000139.1:0-5671 GCA_036646635.1 Romboutsia sp. | reverse complement strand
TTTCAGTTTCCATATATTCAATAGATAGTTTGATTATTTCTTTTTCAGTTTGAGTTTCTATATATCTACTTTTAAAGTTACTCTCAAGCAAAACAACTAATAACAAAGAGGCAAAACTTCTAGTAAATACTTTATCCGAGCATTCCTCTTTAATACCATAAAATAATAAATTTCTAGATAGAACTTTATCTATTAACCAAAGTTTTTGATTGGTTGAAATTCTATTAGACTCTTCTAAATCAACCCAACCTATATAAATTGTATTATCTCTTAATTCAGGAGATAGTGACCCGATATTTTTTAACATCAACTTAATCAATTCATCTGAAGCAATTTCTTCACAATTTAATCCATTTATAATCTTTTCTTTTTCATTCATTTATATATTTCCCCTATTCTATCGTTATAATATCCGCCTTTATATTTATAGTAACAGACTTAAAATAATAATTATTAATTAACTCAATCTTTTTTTGCTCTTAAGATTAAAGTACAATATAATCATAACTTACAAGATTTGATTATGTAATTATATGCTAGTAATTTCAATGATTTAAGTATAGTCATAACTAGTAATCATAAGTACTCATAGAATTCATTATTTTTCTAAGTGGCCGAAAATAACACGTACTTCGGTGTCCCCCGAATATAGAGCCAATAATATCTAAGTATATGTGGAGAAAAGCAAACAACTAAAGAATGAATAATCTTAAAATTGGAAAATACTCTAAAAGTTTAGAAATATAACCTTATTTTATTAAAGGAGTATCTAAAGGACTTTAATTAAGTAAAACAGATGATAATTAAGGTGGGTTTCTAAGCAGAAACTCAATAGAATAGAATCATATGTGGAATAAAGTAAATAAATGCAATGGATATTTTATGTTATATTATACCAGTAGATAGAAGATAACATAAAAGGAGATATTTCATAAATGATACTAAAACTTAATGAATTAAAAATAAAAAGTAATTTAGAAAAGTTGAGATACATAAGGGGAATAGTATATAAAATAACTAATATAAAAAATAATAAATCTTATATAGCAATAACAACAAGAAGCTTAGTAGATGTATTAATAAATAAAAAGGTAATTGGAAACAAAGAGTTAAATGATGATATAAATTTACATTCAACTTTTAACTTTACTGTTGAGATATTAGAACATGGAAAAACATCATCAGAGCTAAATGAATTAAAGAAAAAATATATTGAAGAATTTAAAAGTAACACAAAAGAATTAGGCTACAATAAAAGAGTTATTAATGAGAGATTAGATCGGGAACTAAAAATAACTAAGGATATAGCTCAAAGAAAATTAGATGAACTAGGTAGGCAATTCAACATAGATATATGGGAAGGAACAGCAAAACCAGTAGAAGTCAGCTGTAAGTTTTGTGGAGTTCCGGATTCATATTCAACAGGCAATAGTTTATTTGTGGAAGATAGCAGCTATTTTAAGTTTAGAGAATGCAAGTTTTGTGGGAACCTATATACCAAAGTAACAGAGCATATAAACTTAGATTTAGTAGGATTTTTAATACATTCGAAAACAGACGGAAATTTCAATTATTATGTAACAAGATGGGATGGAAATGACAGAATAGCTACAATCTCTTGTAAAGACTGTAACTATGAACAAAATATAGATAAAGGGATTTTGGTTAATCGTTTGGCTGAAATAGAATGCATAAATTGTAAATCAATAAAATATGAGGAAGAAAAAGTAGTTAGAGATAGATTACATGAAAAAAAGAAAATATATAGAAATTTACATAAAGAAACATTGGATAAAAAGAAGTATATAAGTAATATAAAAAATAAAATGCAAGAATTAATCAAAAAAATAAATGATGCTGATTTAATAATAGAAAGAAATAAAGAAACTATAGATTATATAAATAATGAATTTGAAGAGTCTTTACAAAAGGCCAAAGAAAAAGTAAGAGAATTTATAGGAAATGAAGAGTTAATAGGTAGAACTAATTTTAATGAAGAACTAATTAATACTATAGATCCAAATAGAGTTTTTATAAACTCTAATAAAGTTGTAGATGAATTTATAATGGATAATATTTGTGAATATGAAACTGAGAAAATAAAAAATAAGATATTTTATAAATTTATATCAAAAAAGGATAATACATCTGAAGACAAAGAAAACAAATTAGAAAAGATTCTTAGTGAAAATTATAAATGGATTGAAATATATCAAAATAATTTGTTAAGGTATAATGAAAGTTATAATAGATATATAGAAAAATTAAAAGAATTAGAAACTAAAGAAGAGGTTACAGAATCTAAAAAATATCAATTTACAGGTGAAGAAATCAATATAGAATACTATGAAATAGTTAATTGTGGTGATTATAGTAGAAAGCAAAAGAAAGTAGTAACCTTAAAACAAATATCAAGAATTGATAATGGTTTAATTGGTGGATGGATAGAATCAGAATTAAATTTAAGTCATGAAGGAAATTGTTTTATATATGATAATGCTATTGTATTTGGAGATGCAAGGGTAAGTGGGAATGCAATAGTAGCAAATGAATCAGCAATATATGGAAGTGCAGAAATAAAAGACAATGTATTTGTAGGTGGAAATTCAGAAGTATATGGAAATGCAGTTATTGATGGGTATGCAAAGATAACTGAACATGCAAGTATATATGACAATGCATTGGTAATGGATGAAGCTAATATATCTGGATATGCAAAGATATATGGAGATTCAGTTATATGTGAAAGAGCAAAGGTATATGAGAGTGCCAAGGTATTTGAAAATGGCATAGTTTGCGAAGATTATAATTTAGGTGGTAGAAACATAGTTAAAGGATATTTATTAGTTTCTGATGAAATGGTAGTGTAGTTAGATATAAGATTAAAATTTATATACTAAAATGACTATTTATGTTAAAATTTAATTAATGAAATCGAAAATAAAAAATAAAAAAAGCCAGGAATGATATAAGTTTGGCGACTTTTTCCTAGCTTTTTATATGAGCACTCTAGATAAGAGAGAACTCTCATCAGAGAATTTTTTATATTATTATTATGTATTAATATTATCATATTAATTCTTAAACATCAATAATTTTGATATTTAAATCAATATAAAAAATTACTTATAAAACAAGAAACTTAAAATTAATTAAGTATTAATTGTTATTAAGAAATCTATGAGATCTCCTTATCTTTAGTGTCAACATACTAAAAATAGAGGGGATTTTTTTATGCAAATGACAAAGTTTTGTGACCATTTATATGATGAAACTACAGATGGTTATATACAAGTATTAGAGTTAAATGATGAGAAAAATGGCGATAAGACCATTAAAATATATAATACTAAAAATGATGGATTAAGAGATGTTGTAGAGGAATTACATAAGAAAGAAGATGTATTTTTAGCTCCAAATACAATGTATTTACCAAAGCGAAGAGTAGAAAATATAAGGCAATTTAGAGCTTTATTTCAGGATATAGACTGTGAAGGTATGGGATTAGAAAAGGCTGAAATAGTTTATATGATATGGATACTACATTATGAAGGAAAAATACCAAAACCAACTATGGTAACTGATAGTGGAAGAGGTGTACATTTATATTGGAGAATTGAGAATGCTCCTTATGGAGCTTTAAATACATGGCAAGAGTTGCAAGATTACATATATTATAATTTAAAGCATTTAGGAGCTGATAGAAGGGCTACTGATGGGGCTAGGGTACTTAGATTACCTGGAACTATAAACTCGAAGTGTGATGCTGATTGTAAGGTTTTATATATAGATAATGAAATAGAGTACTCTATGTATGAATTAAGGGAAGAGTATTTAAATTATAAACCTAAAACGCATCAATTAGAGATGCAGCAAACTAAAAAAGTTGATAATAGAGTTATTTCGAATAGATTTTTTAATGCATATAGCTTACATATGGAAAGAGCTAATGATTTAGAGTCTTTATGTAGGATTAGAAAATTTGATATGACCGGATATAGAAATATGGCTATACACTGCTATGCATATTGGAAAGGTATTTATATTAGAGATAGTTATGAGCTTGAGAATGTAGTTATTGAGTTTAATAATGCATTTACAGAGCCACTTAAACAAACAGAGGTACAAGCTGTTTTAAGGTGCATTGATAAAGCCGTAGATAAGTTTATAGCTTATGAACAAGGTTTAAGAAGTGGGGAACGTAAGAGAGTTTCTAAGGGGATGCGAGATAAAGAAGGATATTGGTATAAGAATGAAACATTAATAGATAGGTTAGATATTACAATAGCAGAGCAAAGAAATATGAAAACTATCATAGGAACTGATGAAAAGTATGATAGAAATAATAAGAGAAGAAGAGCTGAAAGAAGAAATGAATCTGGTTTAACTAAAAAGCAACAAGGATTACAAGATTTGAAGGTAAAGGTAGAGAAGCTCAAAAATGAAGGACTTAGTTTAAGAGCTATAGCTAAAGAGTTAGAAGTAAGTTTAGGAAAAGTACAACGAGTGCTTAAAAAATAGGTGTATCGAAAAATGGCTCTTTATAAATATGTGGTTGTTTTGAGAGTTGCTACAGATACTGCTTTAGTTAAGTGATAGTTATAATTATGAACTATTTAATTTACTTAAAAATAGGTGTATCGAAAAATGGCTCTTTATAAATATGTGGTTGTTTTCGGAGGAGAGTATTATGGTTAATTCAAGAATATTTATTACAGGGTCTTTAGACAAGGAACCTAAATTAAATGAAGATGGGACAGTAGATTTAATTTTAACAAATGTGATAGATGACAATGCTAGAAAAGATATTAAATCTAAGGGTAATTCAATATTTTTAGTAAAGTTAAGTAAGGCTCAATGGAAATCAAAGAAAAAGAAATTGTTAAAACCCAATAGAGAAATTAAGGTCGTAGGTCATATAAAGGCGTTAGTTAATAAGAAGGGGGTTCCATTTATATATGTATCGCCTCAAAGTGTAGAAGTATTTGAGGTACAGGATAAGAAAGAAAAAGAACCTAAAGTTATGAAATTCAAAGGACTGTCTAGTCAAATAAATGATGCTAATAAAAAATATATACCTTGGAGAAATGCTGTAGATGATAGTGAATTTATTGAATTAGACCCAGCTAAGGTGATATTAGAAGATGAAGAACATATAAATGCACAGTTTAAGTGGTTAGATTTAAAAAAGGGGAGAACGTACACAAACTATATTGTTGCTGTTAGAAAAATAGATGAAGATAAATATGCACTTGTATCAGGAATAGCAAGATATATTGTTGCAAAAATATTTAATAAAAAGTTATCTGCTTATGTAACAGATTTAACTAGGGAAGAGTTTATAGAAGAATTTGATATAATAGACAATTAGCATATGGAAAATGATAGAAAATAGTAGGGATTATAGTATTAATATAGAATATTCAAAAGTATAGGGATTTTAAGGAGGATATTTTATGGAATTAAAAATAAGTGATCTACCTCCACAATTTGAAAATATAGCGATTAAAATTGGAATAGATATAACCAAAGTGCTATTTGAAGAATTTGGAGGGACATCTGTGTATTTTCCTACTGAAAAGATGATATATAAAGAATCTCGTGATAGAGAGATTCTATCTCAGTTTAATGGATTTAATATAAAAGAATTGGCTAGTAAGTATAATATGTC
>JAVXLU010000138.1:0-5695 GCA_036646635.1 Romboutsia sp. | reverse complement strand
GTGATATAGGAGTTTTTTTAATTAATAAAAAATTATATCCGGAGGTAAAAATGATAGTAAATAAAAAAACAAATGATAAATTTAATTATAATAACATACAAAAACTAAATAAAAACTTCATGTATAGTGATTTAAGAAGAAGTAATTGTTATAATAGTGATTTCTCGGGTTCAAACTTTAATTATACAAGTTTTAGAGGTGCACACTTTAAATCATGTAATTTTTATGGATGTACTTTTAAATCTGCTGAGTTTGTCGCAACAAACTTTAAAAAGAGTAAATTTAAAAAATCTATATTTGAAGATACAGTATTTGATTATGCAAACTTAGATGGTGTAGATTTTAAAGGTGCGGAATTTAAAAATACTATATTTGTGTGTACAGATACAAGCAAAGCAATTAACTTAAACTTATCTAATGAAGATATTAAGATATTTGATGAAATGCCAAAATTAGATATAAGTGAAAATCTTGAAAATGCTATTAAATCAGCGATGACTAATAAATTTATAAAAACTTCAAGAGTACTAGATACAAAAGATGGTTCTATAAGTCCTATAAGCACAATGATATTGCTAGGCAAATTTGATGAAGAAACTTTAATAAAAGGTCTAAATCTTATAACAGACAAATTAGATAGAGATTTCTGTACATTGAGCTATATAATAAGAAGTATAGAAAATTATAAAAAAGAAGAACTTATTTAATATAACTAAGATACACTACTAATATTTAATTATTGGTAGTGTATTTTTAGTTGCATGATAAAACATTGTTGTGAATAGTATATTTATAGAGAAGTAGTATAACTCTATTATAAAAGGGGGAATTTTTATTATGAAATGCACAACAAGAATAAGAATGGGATTAAATGATGCACATTATGCTAGAAATATAATAAATGGATCAAAAATAATTCAACTATTTGAAGATATTGCAAAAGAGTTATTAATAAGAAATGATGGGGATGAGGGTTTATTTAAAGCTTATACTAATATAGAATTTATATCACCTGTATATGCAGGTGATTATATAGAAGTAACAGGTGAGATTATAAGATTTGGAAGTACTTCAAGAGAAATTAAATTTGAAGCAAAAAAAGTTGCAACTCAAAGAGTCGATATATGTGAATCAGCAGCCGATTATTTATTAGAACCTAAAATTGTATGTAAAGCAATCGGAACATGTGTAGTTTTAAAAGAGAAGCAACGATTTTAGAAAATAAAATAACATATAGATAAAATATTATAAGGATAGTCATCTATTTAATTTCTATCCTTATAATATTAATCAAATATTATAATAAAAATATAGATGGATAAAGTATCATTTGAATACCTAAAATAAATATTAAAAAATTTAAAAGTAGACTAATGGTATTTAAGTCATTTTTATATTTTAATGATAAATAGAGTTCATAAGTATCAGAAATAGAAAAAATAATAAATCCTGTACCACCAATTTTAGAATCTAAATCAAAGCATATGTAAGTAAGTAGTAATGTTATAGAAAGTATAGGTAGTATAGTATTTGTTATTTTTAGTAAATATGTATTCTTCATTAAATCACTTCCTAATAATAGATATATGCTATTTTACAAAAAAATAAAACCTTCTAGTTGAAGGTTTTATTCTATTAAGCTTTTAACTTCTTGTTGAGTTAAATTTCTCCACTTACCAGGTGCAATACCTTTTAAAGTTAAGTTCATTATTCTAACACGTTGTAATTTTTGAACTTCATACTTAAACACTTCACACATTCTACGTATCTGTCTATTATATCCCTGAGTTAAAATTATTTTAAAACTACGATTATTTACCTTAGCAACCCTACATTTATTAGTAATTACATATTTATTAGTTACAGGGTTGAATATTTTAACTCCATTTGACATACCATTTATAAATTCTTGTGTAATATTTCTATTAACAGTTACAACATATTCTTTTTCATGATTATTTTCAGAACGTAATATTTTATTTACTATGTTACCATCATTTGTTAATATAATTAATCCTTCTGATGGCTTATCAAGTCTTCCAACAGGGAAAATTCTTTCTGGATAATTTATATAGTCAATAATATTTCCTTTTATATGTCTTTCTGTTGTACAAGTTATTCCAACTGGTTTATTTAACGCGATATATACATCATTTTTCTTTTGATGTAGCTTCTTACCATTAACTTTGACAATATCACCTGGATTTACAGGTTGACCCACTAGTGCTATTTTGCCATTTATTAAAACTTTTTTATCTTGAATTAATTTATCCGCTTCTCTTCTAGAACATATTCCAGTTGAGCTAATATAGTTATTTAACCTCATAAATTTCTCCTTGTTTTATATACTAACTTATTAAGTATATTACAGTTAATAATCTTAATCAAGAGGGATAATGATAAGAACTTTTGGTGAAGATGTGCATATATTGTTGTATAGGAGGTGATAAAACAATGAATTACAGATATTTATTTGAAGGCATAGAAACTCCTGTAAAACTATTAAATGGTTCTTCTATAATTCCTATAAACTTTGATAATGGAGCTACAACTCCACCTTTTAAAAGTGTAATAAAGACTATATTAGAAGATATTCAATACTATGGACCTATAGCTAGAGGACTTGGTCAAAAAGGTGATATATGTACTAGAAAATTTGAAGAAGCAAGAGAAAGTGTACTAGAGTTTTTTAATTTAAAAGATACTAATACACATACTGTAATATTTACAAAGTCAGCAACAGAAAGTTTAAACATACTTTCAAATATATTAATAAAAGATAAAAATACAAAAGTTATGACGACAAGAATGGAACATCATGCAAATGACCTTCCATGGAGAGATGTAGCAGATGTAGTTTATATAGAAGTAGATAACTTAGGAAGAATAAAAATAGAGGATATAGAAGAAAATCTTATAAAATATAATGGTCAAATAAAATACGTTACTATAACAGGCGCTTCAAATGTAACTGGATATATTAATCCTATAAATGATATAGCTAAAATATGTCATAAATATGGTGCTAAAATTATAGTAGATGCAGCACAACTTGTAGCCCATAAAGAAATTAATATGAAAGGTGAAAATAAATCTGAACAAATAGATTTTATAGCATTTTCTGCACATAAAGCTTATGCTCCTTTTGGAGTTGGTGCTATAGTAGGTCTTATAGAGGATTTATCTAACACAGACCCATTCTTAAAAGGTGGAGGATGTGTAAAAGGTGTATTTGATTCAAATGTACTTTGGAGTTCTATACCACAATTACATGAAGCTGGTACTCAAAACTTCTTAGGTGTAATGGCTATGGTAGATGCTTTAAAAGAATTAAAAGAAATTGGATTTGATAATATATCAAACCATGAATCTGATATAAAAGACCATATCATAAAAGAAATGAAAAAAATAAATAATACAATAATTTATGGCGATACTGTAAATATAGAAGATAGACTAGGAGTAATTGCTTTTAATATTAAAGATATAGATTATGAAAAAGTAGCTCAACAAATGGCTAATGATATGGGTATAGCTTTAAGATGTGGAAAGTTTTGCGCTCATCCATATGCATATAGATTACTAAATGTAAGTGATATGAATGGCTATATTGATGTAACTAGTGATTTAGAAAATCTTGGTCTAATAAGAGCTAGTCTAGGTCTTTATAATACAATAGAGGAAGCAAATACATTCTTGAATGCATTAGAATATATAAGTCTGAAAAATAATTAAACTTATCTACTAAGGTATCTATTAATAAAATTTAAAATAGATACTTTTATTTTTTAAAAAATATATAATTTTTTAGTATAAATAGAGTTTAAATGTAACAATTTGGATATTTTGTCATACTATATATTAAGAGACAAACAAATCTCTTAATAAAAAAATAAAATACTATAAAAGGGTGAATAAATTATGAAACAATCTTGTAATAAAAACTCTAATAAACAATGTGAATGCAATACTAAACCATCTACTAAACCATGTGGATGTCACAAACAAATAGAAAATGAATGCTCTAAATGTGATCAATTTAAAGAATTAGCTAATGAAAAATGTGAACAAGCTAGCTGTGTAAGTAATAAAGCTACTAAAATAGCACAACAAGCTATACAAGCTGAAGAAAAAGCTGAATGCTTAAAACAACAAGCATTAGAAGAGTGCGAAAGAGCAAATGAACTTTGGGCTCAATATAAACATTTATCTAATGAAGGTGTTTGTTTAATGAAAGAAGCACAAAATTATTTAGCTAAAGCAGCACAATGTTATGAAGATTGCTACGAAGATGATCATGGATGTGATATGACTAATTATGGATGTATGCAAAATGATGACGATGATTACAACTGTGGATGCAATAACGGATGCAATAGTGGATGTAATCATAGATACTAAATAAAAAAATATAAATATATTATAAATTCAAGTAACTAAAATTAAATCCCCGATATAATAAATTATTATATAAATCTATTATATTGGGGATTTATTATATATAATTTACTTATGATATATAATACTTATTTACAAGTGAAGTTTTAGATGAGCAATTAAATTTTATGAAAATATCATAAACTTTAATTGCTATATATGTAGATAATATAGATATTATAGATGATATTAATATAGAAGTTTTAGCTATATTTATAAGTGTAAAATCATGTATAAAAGCTATTTCAGAAATGAATATAGACATAGTAAATCCTACACCAGCAATTAATGAAACTAAAAATACTGCAAACCAACTTATATTACTTGGTTTTTGAGTAATACCAAGTAAAGTACCTACATAACTAAAAAGCATAATACCAAGAGGTTTACCAACGCAAAGACCTAAAATTATACCTTTATACAAAGTAGATGCAGAAGAACTAGATAAATCTAAATTATAAGTAAAGGATACACCTGTATTTGCAAATGCAAACAATGGTATAATTATTAAACTATTTATAGGAACTAATAAATGTTGTAATTTTTCTAAAGTACTAATTCCGCTAGAATTTGATGAAGGTATGGTTATAGCAAGCAATACACCACTTATAGTACAATGAACACCACTTAAATATATAAAATACCATAAACAAAACCCCGATAATAAATAGTATGTAATACTTTGAATATTAAATAGTTTATTCGCAATTATTAATGTCATAAACACTAAAATAGCTAAAAATAAATAATAAGTATTTATATCAATTGAATAAACTGTTCCTATTGCAAGTATCGATATTAAATCATCTACTACTGCTAGAGAAAGTAAAAATATTTTAAGCGATGGACTTAGTTTTTTAGAAAATAATAAAAATATACCTACCGCAAAAGCAATATCTGTAGATATTGGTATACAAAATCCGCCTAAAAATGGTGTCTCTTTATTAAGTATTATAAATATTAAAGCAGGTACAATAACACCTCCAAGAGATGCTATAATAGGAAACGAAGCTTTTTTAAAAGAAGATAAGCTTCCATGAAGTATTTCGTGTTTTATTTCAAGTCCTGCAACTAAAAAGAAAATAGCCATTAAAAAGTCATTTATAAACATATGAAGTGAAAAATCTTTAAATATGTAAATACTTTCAAATATATATTTATATAAGTAATTTAATGGACTATTATACATTATAAGTGCTAATATCGTAGAAAATATTAAAAGTATACTTGTTAGTAATTCTAATTTTATAGGTTTTCT
>JAVXLU010000137.1:0-5725 GCA_036646635.1 Romboutsia sp. | reverse complement strand
GGATTAGATTTTATAAAACAAATAACAAAAGAAAATAAAAATATGGCTACGGTTGCCTCGAATGTAACTGATGCTAAAACTGGAGCACCAATATTCGATCCATATAAAATAATTGAGGAAACAGTAATAGATTCTAATGGAGAATAAAGAAAATTAAAAATAGGTTTAACAGGTGTAGTTCCACCACAAGTGATGAATTGGGATGCACTTTTATTAAAAGATAAAATAAATGTTTCGGATATGACTGAAAGTGTTAAAAAGTATGTTCCAGAAATGAAATCAAAAGGAGCAGATATAGTAGTTGTTCTTGCTCATACTGGATATGGAGATGAAAATACTCCAAATGAAAAAAACAAAGAAAATGCAGGATTTGATATAGCTAATGTTGATAATGTGGATGTAGTAATAGGCGGTCATGTACATAAATCATTTAAAACAGTAGTAGATAAAGGAATAGATAAAGTTCAGTATATACAACCACTAAATAATGGTAGAGAATTAGGATTAGCAGAACTTAAAATAAATGTAGAAGATACGGTAGATGGAAAAACTATATATAAAATAGATGATGATAGTTCTAAAATAAATACAGTTAGTACTAAAGGCGTAGAAAATGATGCAGCTATTGTATCAGCAGTGAAATCATATCATGATGAAACTAAAAATTATGTAAGTACTAAATCAGGAGAAATCACTAAAGACTTAAATAGTTTCTTCACATTAGTAGCAGATGATGCATCTATACAAATAGTAACAGATGCTCAAAGAAAATTCGTAGAAGATAGTATAAAAAATGGAGAAGAATCACTACAACCATATAAAAATATTCCACTATTATCAGCAGGAGCTCCATTTAAAGCAGGTAGTATTGCAAGTAACTATGTAGATATAAAAGCAGGAGGACTTGCTATAAAAGATCTTTCTAACTTATATAAATATGATAATACTATTACAGTTATAAAGTTAAAAGGGAAAGATATAAAAGAATGGTTAGAAATGAGTGCATTAATGTTTAATACTATAGATGTTAATTCTAAAGAAGAACAAGATCTTATAAATAGAGATTTCCCGACTTTTAACTTTGATGTAATAGATGGAGTAAAATATGAAATAGATGTAACTAAAAAACCAAAATATGATAAAAATGGAAATATAATAAATGCAAATTCTTCAAGAATTTATAATTTAACATATAATGATAAGAAAATAGATTTAGAACAAGAATTTTTAATTGCTACAAATAACTATAGAGCTGGTGGAAATGGATTCCCGTGGAATGGTAATCAAGAAATTGTATATAGAGGAACTTATGAAAATAGACAAGCATTAGGTGATTACATAGAATCTGCTGGAAAATTAGAACCAACAGTTGATAATAATTGGAAAATTAAATCAATAGATACAGATGCTAAAGTAATATTTACATCTCATGAAAAAGGTGTTAATTATTTAAATAATTATCCTCAAGTAAAAGTAGGAGAAGGAATAGGGGAACAATTAATTAAGTATAACTATGATTTATCATATAAAAAACTAGAAGATAATAAAAAACCAGAAATAGATAAGCCAGAAGTTAATAAGCCAAATTCAAATAATAACTCTCAAACAAACAATATAGACAATCCTAAAACAGGAGATGCTAGTATAGTAGGATATATAGTATTAGGTGGGGTTGCAGTTACAGGGTTAGTAGCTACTTCATTTAAAAGAAAAAGAAAATAATTAATTATTTAAAATAAACCCCTTTAGAGAATGAGTATTTATGCTTTTATCTTATGGGGTTTGTTTTTTCATAAAAATAATTACCTATGTTTATTAAGTTAAAAATGATATTATAATATATAAATAATTAAACAAGTTGTATGGTAAGGAGAGTATAATATGAAATTAAATAGAAATGATGAATGTTGGTGTGGTAGTAAAATAAAATATAAAAAGTGTCATATGACATTTGACGAAAAAATAAATGTTTTAAAACAAAAAGGTTATGAAGTTCCATCACATGATATTATAAAAAATAAGGAACAGATTAAGAAAATAAAAGAGAGCGCTAAAATAAATAATGAAGTTTTAGATTTAGTGGAAAAAAATATAAAAGAAGGAATGGCTACAGAAGAGATTAATAAAATAGTACATGATTATACAATATCTCAAGGAGCAATACCAGCACCGCTTGGATACAGTGGTTTTCCAAAGAGCGTATGTACATCAATAAACTCTGAAATATGCCATGGTATACCAAGTGAAGATATAGTACTTAAAGATGGAGATATAGTAAATGTAGATGTATCTACTATTTACAATGGATACTACTCAGATGCATCTAGAATGTTTATGATAGGTAATGTAAGTGATGAAGCTAAAAGGCTAGTTGAAGTAACTAGAGAATGTTTATATAAAGGTCTAGAAGCAGTTAAACCTTGGGGGCATTTAGGTGATATAGGAGCAGCAGTTCAAAAACATGCTGAAGAAAATGGGTATTCTGTAGTAAGAGATTTTGGAGGTCATGGTATAGGATTAAACTTCCATGAAGACCCTTTTGTATTCCATTGTGGAGAAGAACATGTTGGGATGATTTTAGTTCCAGGAATGATATTTACTATTGAACCGATGATAAATCAAGGAGATTATGAACTTTATATAGATGAAAAAAATGGATGGACTTCTTATACTGAAGATGGGTTGTTATCTGCTCAATGGGAACATATGGTGCTAGTTACTGAAGATGGTATTGAAATTTTATCTAAATAAAAAAGGAGATAATTATAATGTTAAAGGTAGAAGCAACAAATAGGGCAATTCGTCTATTGGTTATTTTTAGTTTAGTGTATGCTATTTTAGAATTAAATATAGTATTTTTAGCACCAATAATAACCATAGTGATACCTTATAAATATATGAAATATAAAGAAGAAAATAAAATTAATGATAATAAAAATATATTAAGTAATTTATTTATATTTAATATAATAACTTTTTTAGTAGCAATAGTTATTACAAAAAAAATAAATTTAGTAATACTTGATTTAATTTTAAATATATTTATAAGTTTTATTTACTACAAAATATTATGTATTTTTGATAATAAAAAAGAAGATTTATATAAAAATCCAGAACTTGTATATAATAAGATACATAATAAAATTGATATGCTAGAAAAATTATATGATCAAACTAAAAAATTAATGGAAAATGCTAAAACAGAAAAAGAAAAAACAACGATAGAATTAAAATTAAACTCAATACAATATAAAATAGATGAAACTAAACGTCAGTTAGATATTTTAAAAAATAAAGTAGAATTAGAAAATAATAAAAAAAGTTAAGTTCAAAAGGAGCTGTCTCAAAATATAGAGTAGCTCCTTTCTTATGTGTATAAATAGAACATATTTAAAGAATTATTCAAAATTTATTATAAATAAAAATATACAATAAAAATATGTTAAGATATAATTAAATTAAAAATAGATACAATAGTATAGGGGAGGAAAATAATATGGATAAAAATATTTTATGGGTTAATGAAAAAAAGATAGAAAGAACTATAAAAGCTTTAGAAAATAATAATATGAATGGATATTTAGTTAGCAATAAAAATGAACTTTTAGATAAGATACAAGATATAATTAATGATGGAGATTTAGTAAGTTGTGGAGGGTCTATGAGTTTATTTGAAACCGGAATAATAGACTTTTTAAAAAATGGTAAATATAAATTTTTAGATAGATATAAAAATGATATGAGTCCAGCTGATTTAAAAGAAATCTTTAGAAAAACATTTTTTGCAGATGCATATTTTACAAGTACAAATGCAATAACTGAAAATGGAGAACTTTACAATGTTGATGGAAATGGTAATAGAATTGCAGCTATGCTTTATGGACCCAACAAAGTAATTGTAATATCTGGTGTAAATAAAATAGTAAAAAATTTAGATGAAGCTATAAATAGAAATAAAGAGATATGTGCACCTGCAAATGCAAAAAGAATAGGAAGTAAAACACCTTGTAATTCAGCAGGATACTGTATGGATTGTTCAAGTCCAGATAGAATATGCTGTGAGTATGCTGTTATAAAAAAACAAAGAGTATCTGATAGATTGCATGTAATATTTTTAAATGATAGTTTTGGATATTAATAAGTAAGTAAAAAATACTTGTGTATTTACGTATTTATTATATGATAATAGTATATTAAAAATAAATAAGTTTTCATTATTATGAATATACTATATAGAGTTACTTTTCTAAGCTAACGTAAGGAGGAAAAATGAAAAAAGTAAAACTTATATATAATCCTAATTCAGGAGAAAGAAAAATTACTAGCCAATTAGATGATATAGTAAAAATATATCAAGAAAATAACTATATGCTTGTACCATATAGATTGAGTAGTGAAGAACACATAAGTAATTCATTTGCTGGAATAGATGATACATATGACCACTTGTTATTAGCTGGTGGAGATGGAACGATAGATATGGTACTGAATGCTATCAAAGAGTATGATATAAATTTACCTATAGGAATATTACCAACAGGAACCGCTAATGATTTTGCAAATGCACTTAAAATTCCAAATAACGTTAAGAAAGCTGTAGAAAATATTATAAACTCACATCCTAGGAAAATAGATATAGGTAAAATAAATAATAAATATTTTATAAATGTAGCAAGTGCAGGTATGTTTACAGATGTATCACAAAGAATAAATCAAGATTTAAAGAACTACATAGGTAAGGTATCATATTATATAAAAGGTATAGAGGAAGCATTATATTTAAGAAAATTTAATATAAATGTACATTCAGATGAGATAAATTATAATGGATATATGTATCTTATGCTAATATTTAATGGAAAAACAGCAGGGAATATAAATTTAGCGTATAAGTCAGAAATAGATGATGGATACTTAGATGTTATTATATTTAAAGGAATGCCTATACCAAAATCGATACCCGTATTAATAAGTGTACTTAGGGGAGATCATCTAGATCAACTAAATGAAAATGAACTATTATACTTTAAAACTAAAAAGTTGAGAATTGAATGTGAACAAGATTTAGTAACAGATATAGATGGAGAAAAAGGACCTGATTTTCCACTCAATATCGAATGTATTAAAGATGGTATAGAAATTTTAGGATTTTCTAAAGATTTATAATTAAAATAAAATAAGTTTGGTTTAATATATGAAAAAAGGGAATATATATTCCCTTTTTGTGGTTTTATTTAGCTGGTTTAAAGGAACTTTTAAGAGGTACAATCCTATTAAATACTATCTTTTTATCAGTAGTATATTTATTATCGACACTAAAGAATCCATTTCTTACAAATTGGAACTTATCGAAAGCTTTTGCATTTTTAATTTGAGTTGGTTCTACATAACCTTGTAATATTTCTATTGAATCTGGGTTTATTTGATCTAAGAAGTGTTTTCCTTCATTTTCAGGAGCATCATCTAATATTAGAGGTTCAAATAATCTAAACTCACAATGAACTGCACTATTAGCATCAACCCAATGTATAGTAGATTTTACTTTACGTCCTGTAAATCCGGAACCACTCTTAGTATTAGGGTCATAAGTACAGTGAACTTCAATTACATTTCCATTTTCATCTTTTATTATATCATTACATTTTACAAAGTAAGCACCTTTTAAACGAACTTCATTTCCAGGGAATAATCTAAAGTATTTTTTTACTGGTTCTTCCATAAAATC
>JAVXLU010000136.1:0-5922 GCA_036646635.1 Romboutsia sp. | reverse complement strand
TAATGAATTAGTAATTTGTTTTGATAAATATGAAGTAGGGCCAGGATACATGGGAATGCAAGAGTTTATAATACCAAATTATATAGTAGAAAGTTTGCAAAAATAAAAGATTGATATTTATAAAGGATACCCACTAAATAATTTTTAGAGGGTATTTTTTTATCATTGATTTAAGCTAAGTGAGATTTTATATTTTATAAAATACAATGAATGAAAAGTTATAAAAACTCAAAACATAATAACTGAATTGTATTTAGGAGGAATAATATATGAAATCCACAAATAATTTCTTAAAATCAATAACAATAATAACCATAGTAATTTTAGTAATATCATTAATAAAATATGAGAATTTTTTTAGTATAAAAGATGTAATTCAAACTAATTTATATCAAGCTTTAAGAAGTGTAAAAATAACTGAAGAAAAGATGAATATAGAAGCTAAAAATTTATCAATAAATATAAAAATGCCTGAAGTTCATTATCAAAATGATCGAGTAGAACGATATATAAATACATATATAAGAAAAAGTGTTAATGAGTTTGTTAATCATGAAAGACAAAAATGTGAGATTAACGAAGAAAGAAAAAAAGTAGAAATAAATATAAATTATCATGTTGCTTTTGAAGATTGTAACTTACTTAATATAATTATATATAGAAATACGAATGAAAAACAAAAAGATTTTAAATTTGAAAAAGACAGTTATGTATTTGATTTAAAAACAGGACAAAGAGTATATATAGATAACTTTTTAAAAGATAATAGTGATTATGCTGAAGTGATTAAGAATCATATACACAAAGAAAATTCAAATATAGATAAAGAAAAGATAAAACTAAATAAATATACTAATTATATAATTACTGATGGTGGAATATCTGTTTATTTTAACCCATACAAAGTCAATAATGAAAAAATAAACTATGAATTTAAGATACCATATGATATTTTCAAAAATAAAATAAAAATGATAGAAACAGATAGTATAGTAGCTAATGTAGATACTCAAACTATAACTAAAAACAATAAATATATAAATAGCGTTATAAATATACCTATAATAATGACATCTAATAAAGATATAGATTATAGCATAAATGAAAAAATAAGAAATGATATAATGAAATTTTATGATAATGCCGAAAAAGAAGCTAAGAATTATTTTAAGGATATTTTAGATTTTAAAAATAAATTTGTAGCTAATGTAGATTTTGAGGTAAAGAAAAATAGTGATGATATGTTAAGTATAAAGACAAGATATTATAGTTATAGCGGTGGGGCTCATGGATATTATGAGGATGTAACTTATAATATAGAGATAAAAAATGGTGAGATACTAGAATTAAGTGATTTATTCAAAGAAAAATCAGATTATAAAAAGGTAATAAATAATGAAATTAGAAACAAGATAGAAAATTTAGGAAAACAAGATTCAGAATCTAAAGGAATTTATCAATTTGAAGGTATAAAAGATAATCAAAAGTATTATATACAAGATGATAATTTAGTTATTTATTTTGATTTATATGAAATAGCACCTTATGCAGCAGGTATACCGGAATATCCTATAAACATAGATGTTATAAATCATATATTAAAAGATGAATATATTACATTTTTTAAATAATAAATATTTATTTTTATTAATAAAAAGGCATCTTTTATTTTAAAAAGATGCCTTTTTGGATAATATAATACATTTAAATAGTTGGATTCAAAGACGCTATTTTTGTTACAGCAACATAAACTCTTGATATTTCATACCATGTTTTAAAATCTACAATACCTGATTTAGGTAATCCAAATATACCTTGAAAAGTTTTTACTGATTCAGCTGTACTTTCTGAATATGTTCCATCTTCTTTAATTTTTGGTATAGCAGGATAAGATTTAGAGATAGCATTAAGTTGGTTTTGTATAGTTCGAACATTTTTACCAGTCGACCCAACTTGTAAAATATCTCCAGGAAATGATACAGGAACCCCGCTAACGATAGGTGCTTTTTCGAATATAATTTCATCACCATAAAAGTATCTTAAAATACTTTCATAATCCATACCTTGATCTCCTAAATCCTTACTTCCCCATTGAGTCATTTGATTCGGACATTGAGATTTTTTACCATCGCAATATTGAGCTAGCAAAGGCTGTCTAGAACTAGGAGGTCTCTTTATAAAAGTATTAAATATATCATCAACAATAATACTTATAGGATCAAATAAATTTCTGTTATTTATAAATTTATGATCAAAGTTAGTTGTTGAAGTTATAGTAAAGCTATATCCTTTATTTCTATACCATTCAGTAAACACTCTATTCAATGTAAACGAAATTATAGCAATTATATTTGCGTAAATAGTCTGAGTAGGCCATGTAGAATAAATTTCTGAAGATGCTACATTTTTAATATAATCTTTAAATGGAATCCAATAATTTTGAGCAGATGTATTTTCAGGAAGACCATCATGAACAACTATAAATTCTGGAACTACTGGATTATCTAAAACTACAAATCCAGTAGGAGGTGGTAATGGTTTTAAACTAGTTTCAGGTATTTTAGGAGGATAATCTCCGTATAATGTGTGATCTCCAATGTCAAAGACTTCTTCATTTTGCCTAGAGTAAGAAGTTCTACATCTACTTTTGGGTGGCATTGGAATAGTTTGTCTAGCACCGATTGTAGGTAATAATTGAGTACCATTAATTATTACAGTTTCATAACCATCAGCAATAGCTTCAACTAAGTATTCGCTATAAGGTCTAATTGCAGATGGTTGTAGTGAATAATCAATATCAGGTGCTGGTAAATTTAAATTAGTAACCTGGCCAGAACTATTAGTTTTTAGATTTTGAAAAATAGGAATAGCAGTTTCTCCAGGTCCAGGAATTGAATAAATATTTATCGTAGCATTTTCAATGGGTCTATTATTCGAACTGTCAATAACACTAACGGTTAAGAAGCCATTTTGCATATAATCATCCTTTCTTTTAGATAATTTAATAAACTCTTATATTAATAGTATGAATATAGTTCTTATTTTGTTAAGAGAATTGGAAATAATATATATATAAAATATAAAGGGAGGAAAAATATTATGAAATACAATTTGTTAATACTAGCAGTAGTGCCTACTATAGCATTTATATTATGGATATACTTAAAAGATAAGTATGATAGAGAGCCAATTATGATTTTATGCAAATTTTTTTTATTAGGAGCATTTATAAGCGTTATTGTAATAATGGTAGAAGATTTTTTAATAGGTATAAATAAATATAGCGGATATTCAAATATGATTTATATGTCATTTATAGTAGCTGCTTTAACAGAAGAAGGGATAAAGGCAATAGTTTTAATACCTAACTTATTAAAAATTAAAACTTTCAATGAAAAATTAGACGGTATAATCTATTCTGTATTTTTATCTTTAGGATTTGCAACTGTTGAGAATATAATTTATATATTATTTGAAGAATCAAAAGTTGCATTTGAAGTTGGAATGATAAGGGCTATTATATCTGTGCCTGCACATATGATGTTTGCAATTACTATGGGATATTATATTTCTAAATATAAATTTAGTAATAATATTATCAAAAAAAGAGAGTATTTAATTATGTCAGTACTTGTACCTATTTTACTTCATGGTATTTTTGATTTTATAGTTATGATAAAATATAAGTTTTCAATAATAATTTTTGCAATTTATATAATTTTTTTATGGAAAGTTAACTTAGATAAAGTAGATGAATATAGTGCAAACTCTAAAAGAAAATTTTTTGGTAAAAAAAAAGATAATTCTAAATTAATTAAGTAATGAATAGAGTTATTGGCGATATGAACTAAACTAGATAAGTAAACTTTAGGAGGAAGTAGATTATGAGCTCTTTAGATAAAAATCAAGAATACTTAATATCAAAATTTTTAAAACGATATGATTATGATGCAATTTTAGAAGTTTTAGAAGAAGCAGATATTATAGATGGAGATTTATTTTTATTGATTAAGTCATGCAATTATGCATTAAATTTTGATTTTAATAATGCACTAGAAATCATAGAAAGAATGAGTACTACTATGACTTCTAGGAGTGAAATAAAAGAATTAATGTGTAACTTGAATAATCTAAAGATAGGAGACCCAGAAGATATTCTATCAGAACTTATAGAAAATATTAAAATTCAAGTTGTAAAAGGAGAATATATAGATTATTTAGGAAGATTATATAGATTAAAAGAAGCTTTATTTAAATATATATTTGTAAGTAGTAAAGAATCAAAGACTTATAAAGTATGTATGTATGGATATATGGTATCAAAGAAAAATATTTTATATACTTTGAAAAAGAAGTATAATATATATAATGGAAATTTAATACATGGAGTAACCAACTATATAAATAGATATGTTAAAAGAACTAAAAGAATGGAAAAAGTAGTAGAGATATTAAATAATGAAAAATTAGAAAATTTAATAAAACTAAGAAATGAAAGTCCAGTAGGTCATGGATTTAAAGGAGTAAGCAAAGAAGACATAGAAAAAATATATGGGGATCCTATGGAAGTTATACAAGATTTAGTTAAAGCATGTGAATTATTAGATTTAGGTATTCGTATGAACAAGTATGATGATATTAATGAGGTAGCAATACATTTAATAGGTAGCTATCAAAATAATTAAAATACTTTAGGCAAAACTTAATTTTAGAGGAGATGGTAGGGATGAATGATAAAATAAAGAAAGAAGCGATAGAGTGGATGAAAATAATTGCGACAGCACTTGTATTTGCATTTATAATAACTCAGTTTGTAAGACCAACATTAGTAAGAGGAGAATCAATGTATCCAACATTAGAAGAAAATGATTATTTAATAATCAATAGAATGTCATATAAGTTAGGAGAACCAAAAGAAGGAGATATAATAGTATTTAGTACATCTTTATTACAAGATGATGGCAGTCCAAAAGATTTGGTAAAAAGAGTAATAGCTGTTGAAGGAGATCACATAAAAATAGAAGATTCTAAAGTATATGTAAATGAAAAACTTATAAAAGAGCCATATATATATGATAATTATACTGAGGGAACTATAGATATGGTAATACCACAAGATAAGGTTTTTGCTATGGGGGATAATAGAGAAAAAAGTTTAGATAGTAGATATGAAGATGTTGGATTAGTTAATGAGAAAGATATAATGGGAAAAGTAATGATTAGATTATTTCCATTTAATAAAATAGGAAAAGTAAATTAGGTGTAATTATGATAGTAGGAATTTCAGCTCTAATATTTAATATAGAAGAAGCAATAAATCTATGTAATGAAATAGAAAAAATAAATCATATAGAAGTAGGTATTGATAATCTATATGATTGTAGAAAACTTTATAAATATAAAGATAGAATAGAGGAATTAAATTTATCCATAGGTATACATTTGCCATTGGAATTAAATACTTGTGAAAACATAGAATATATAAGAGATTCATGGATAGACTTCACAAATCAAATCAATAATGAATTAATCGATTTTAATATAAAATATTTTAATCTTCATTTAGGATATGTAATAAGCAATAGATTAAAGAAAAATAAAGAAAAATATTTAGATAATAGTATAAAGTTCTTAGATAAGTTAAATAAGGAATTAGATAGTAAGATAATTATAGAAAATGTATATTCAAATAATGGTGATTTCTCTAATGTAGGTAACACAATTTATGATTTTGAATATATATTTAATAGGAATAAAAGTGATAAATTATGGTTTTGTTATGATACAGGACATTATTTAATTAATAATGATGACTATATAAACTCATTAAAATATAAAACAAAACTAATTCACTTAAGCGATAATTATCCCTAAAATATCTTGAACACGCAAAATACGCTCAGCCACGTATTTGACAGCCGC
>JAVXLU010000135.1:0-5935 GCA_036646635.1 Romboutsia sp. | reverse complement strand
TATACAAATGAATGAAGCATTAAAGCTTATAAGAATTAAACTTGTAAATTTAATCAATAATTTAAAAGAATTCGCTTTAAAGTATAAAGATATGCCTACACTTGGATTTACTCATTTCCAAGCAGCCCAACTTACAACAGTAGGGAAAAGAGCAACTTTATGGGCACAAGATTTAATACTTGATTTAGAGGATTTAAATTATAGAATAGATAATATGAAATTAAGAGGTGTTAAAGGTACTACTGGTACTCAAGCAAGTTTCTTAAGTTTATTTGAAGGTGATAGTAAAAAAATAAAAGAACTTGATAAATTAGTTTGTGAAAAAATGGGATATAAATCTTCTTATGCAGTAAGTGGACAAACATATACAAGAAAATTAGACTATCAAGTAATAAGTATATTATCAGGTATAGCTCAAAGTATGCATAAAATGACTAATGATATAAGGCTTTTACAAAGTCTAAAAGAATTAGAAGAACCATTTGAAAAAAATCAAATAGGTTCATCAGCAATGGCTTATAAAAGAAATCCTATGAGAAGTGAAAGAATAGCATCTCTTTCTAAATTCATAATAGCAGAAACAATGAGTCCTGCATTAGTACAAGCTACTCAATGGTTAGAAAGAAGTTTAGATGATTCAGCTAACAAAAGATTATCGATACCTCAATCATTTATGGCAGCTGATGCTATAATAGAAATAGGGATGAATGTGACTGATGGATTAGTAGTTTATGAAAGTATGATAAATAAGCATATAAATGAAGAGCTTCCATTTATGGCTACAGAAAATATTTTAATGGAAGCAGTAAAAAGAGGTGGAGATAGACAAGAGCTTCATGAAATAATAAGAGAATATTCTATGAAAGCAGCATACAGAGTTAAGCATGAAGGTTTAGATAATAACTTAATGGATCTTATAATGAATGATGAATCATTTAAAATGAGTAAAGAAGAAATGTTATCTATAATGGATCCTAAAAACTTTGTAGGTAGAGCTCCAGAACAAGTTGTAGAATTTATAGATGAAACATTAGAACCAGCAATAGCTCCTTATAAAGAAGAAATAGGTTTAAAAGTGGATTTACACGTATAAGAATAATATATATACACACAACAAAAAGTACCAATTTTATACTGCACCCCAATTGTTGGACCAAAATCTAACGGTTGGGGTGTTTTTTATGGCTAAATATGATTTTGACTTTAAAATGAAAGTTGTTAAGTCTTACTTAGATGGAGAAGGAGGGCTTGGTTCAATAGCAAAACAATATGGTATTGGCAGTGAAACTCAAGTTAAAACACGGGTTAAAAAGAAAAAAACAGAAAACTTGTTATACTATACAGTTTAAGCTAGATGTTATAAACTATATGTTAATAACTAAATATAGTGTACAAGAAGTCGCTAACCATTTTAGTATGTGATTATAGAATTGAATATCAATTTAAAATTGTATAAAGTCCAACAATTGGGTCTCAGTACATAATTGGTACTTTTTTAAACCTTTCCATTTTAATTTATATTAAATTACAATTTTTTCTATTTCATAAGACCTTAATTTAAGGATTTCTAGGATGTCAAAAACTGTTTTTTTATATACATAAATAACTTTAAATATTTAAAAAAAGAAATGAATTAAAATGATACTTCTTGTAAAAAGTAATACTATATTAAACAAGGAGGAAGTATCATGGGAGAAAATGTAAATAAAGCAAAAAAGTTAACTCTTGTATCCTTAATACTTATGATATTTACATCAGTATTTGGTTTTGCAAATATGCCAAGAGCATTTTATTTAATGGGATATTCAGCAATACCATGGTATGTATTTAGTGCAGTTTTATTTTTTATACCATATGCATTTATGATGGCGGAATTTGGATCTGCTTTTAAGAAAGAAACTGGAGGGATATATTCTTGGATGGAGAAATCCATAGGTTCTAAGTATGCATTTATAGGAACATTTATGTGGTATGCATCTTATGTAATATGGATGGTAAATGTAGCATCAACTATATGGATTCCTTTATCAAATGCAATATTTGGTTTTGATAAAACCTCTGAGTGGTCATTATTTGGATTAGGATCAACCCAAACATTAGGTATATTAGGAGCATTATGGATACTATTTGTAACTTTTATAGCTACTAAGGGTGTAGAAAAAATTAAAAAAGTAACCTCTATAGGAGGTAGTGCAGTAGCTATAATGAACATAGTTTTATTAATTGGAGGACTTATAGTATTAATCGCTAATAAAGGAAGATTTGCACAACCAATAACTAATATAGTAGCTGATTTTACAACATCTCCAAACCCAGCATACCAAAGTTCGATTACAATATTATCATTTTTAACATTTGCAATATTTGCATTTGGAGGTCTTGAGGTTTTAGGAGGTCTTGTAGATCAAACTGAAAATGCAGAAAAAACTTTTCCTAAAGGATTAGCAATATCTGCAATAATTATAGCAATTGGATATTCTGTTGGAATATTTGCATGTGGTATGTTTACCAATTGGAAGGATGTATTATCTTCTCCAGGTGTTCATATGACAAATGTAGCTTATGTACTTATGCAAAATCTAGGAACTCAAATTGGATTATCTTTTGGTATGGATACTGCTACATCTTTAAATATAGGATTATGGGTAGCTAGATTTGTAGGGTTATCAATGTTCTTAGCATTTACAGGAGCATTTTTCACTTTAACATATTCTCCATTAAAGACATTGATACAAGGTGCACCAAAGGAGATATGGCCAGGAAAATTAGGCGAAATAAAAGATGATATGCCAATTAATGCAATGAGGATTCAAGCTATTATAGTAATAGTTATTATACTTGCAATAGCATTTGGTGGACCTGGAGCATCTGAATTTTTCAGATTACTAGTTCTTATGACTAATGTTGCTATGACTATACCATACGTATTTTTATCAGCAGCATTTCCAGCATTTAAAAAGAAACAGTTAGAAGGAAAACTAGAAAAATCATTCGTAGTATACAAATCATTTTCTAGTGCACTTATAGTATCAATAATAGTAAGCTTTGTAGTTGGATTTGCTAATATATTTACAATAATAGAGCCTGCATTATCAGGAAAAATTGTGGAGACTATTCTAATGATGGCAGGACCATTAATGTTTTCACTAATTGCATTTATATTATATTATGTATATGAAAACAAGTATTTAAGTAAAAAATAAAGCTAACAGGTAAAGTATTTTATATGAAATTATAAATACTTTACCTTTTATTTAAAATAAAAATATGTTATTTATTAAAAAATCATTTATTATTAAAAGGTATTGTACTAAAAAAAAATTTGATGTAAACTATAAGGAAATCTAAAAAGATAATAAATTAACATCCGGGGTGATAAAATGAATTACATAGTATCAGATACAATCAGTTTCTTATCTAAAACATTTCCTAAAATATATTCAAGCCTTTATTTAGAATACCTAAAACAGTACGCAAGCACCTATAATGTTAATAAAACACAATTAAGAGCGCTAATATTTATAAAAAATAATGGAATTATAAGTATGACAGATTTATGTGCCAAGTTAAATATAGAAAAAGGTAGTTTAACTAGTATGGTTGATGATTTAAGTGAAAAGGGATTTGTAATTAGAGAAAAGGATTTATTAGATAGAAGAAAATATTTAATAAATATAACAGAAAAAGGAAGTGAAATTGCATTAGACTTTATTGAAAAATTAAGTAAAAGACTAGAGATAAAGTTTTGTAGACTTACTATAGAAGATAGAAATAGATATATAAATGCTATAAATACATTAGAAGATATATTAAATAAAGATGAATTAAGTTAAATATCTTTATAAAAGATGTGCAGTATTGAGATAAGGGTGACTCTAGTGAATGGGAATATATCTAGAGACACTCTATTTATTTTATATATGTATAATATTATATACTAAATTAGTATATGATAGATGATGATGATAATTGGGTAATATATAATAATAACTAAGGAGATAATAAATGAAATTTATATCATGGAATGTTAATGGAATAAGAGCATGTGTAACTAAAGGTTTCTTAGATTTTTTTAAAGAGATTAATGCAGATATATTTTGTTTACAAGAGACAAAGCTTCAAGAAGGTCAAATAGATTTACAGTTAGAAGGATACAAGCAATTTTGGAATTATGCACATAAAAAAGGATATTCTGGAACAGCAATATTTACAAAAGAAAAACCCCTAAATGTATATTATGGTATAGGTATAGAAGAACATGATACAGAAGGTAGAGTTATAACTTTAGAGTTTGATGATTTTCATTTTGTAACAGTATATACTCCAAATTCACAAAATGGATTGAACAGACTTGAGTATAGAATGCAGTGGGAGAATGACTTTAGGGATTATTTAATTAAATTAGATAATATAAAACCTGTAATAGTATGCGGTGATTTGAATGTAGCTCATGAAGAAATAGATTTGAAAAATCCGAAAACTAATAAAAAAAATGCTGGATTTACAGATGAAGAAAGAAATAAGTTTAGTGAATTTTTAAATTTAGGCTTTATAGATACATATAGATATTTTAATCCGTCAAAAGAAGGAGCATATTCTTGGTGGTCATATAGATTCAATGCAAGAAAAAATAATTCGGGATGGAGAATAGACTATTTTATAACGTCTAAAAAAATAGAAAATCGATTAGTAAGCGCATATATTCACAATGAAATTTTAGGTTCAGACCATTGTCCGGTAGAATTAGTTATTAAATAGAAAAAAATTATAATATATTTTCTTATTATATTAATAAAAAGTACTATGTATTAATATAATATAGAGTACTTTTTATTAAATTTCAAAATTACATTATACATATAAGTAATTTTATAACGAGGGGGATATATATATGAAGTTATTGGATCTTAAAAATAAATTAGAAAAAGGAAAATTATTGGGAGCAGAAGTTGTATATATAAAAGAAGACAGTCTTATATCTGGAGTGGGATCTATTTATAAGGACCATGAAAATAAAAGTATATCTTTATTAAAATCAAAAGAAGAAAGTATTAAGGTAGATGATTTTATAAAAATAATAAATGAACTATATAGTAATGTGGGAAATATAGAAATTTTTATAGGAAATAATGAATATAATAGAGAAATAAAAAAGGATATAATAAGCGTAGAATTTGCTCAGTATGAATTAATAAAAATGCTATTTGTAAATATATAAAAAAGATAGGCTTATTACAAGTCTATCTTTTTTTATAGTTAGCGGAGTCAGTTAAAAACTGATTAGTTTTGCCCATTTTATAAGCAAGATCAATAATTTTTTTATCTTCTTTGCTTAAATCTCTATCTAGTATTTTACTAAACTCACTAAATAATTTATCGTAATTGATTTCTTTTTTTTGACTACGTTTAACACTTGAGGGTTTAACAGTAGTATATGTATAAGTATCGGTAACAATACTTGGGCTATTAATTCTCATAAATACTTGAGCAGTATAGTAAGCATCATTTAATGCATTATGATAAGATTTTTCCTGGTTGACTCCTAATATGTTAACAGCATTTTGTAGACCAATACTTTTACCTGCTGGATTATTAAAATATATAGATGCATAATGCTGTATATTAATATAATCTTTAGGTAAAGACTTTGAAGGTAGATTATAATAAGTTATATTTCTATATAATTCTTTTAAGTCCCCAGTACCCCACACGCATAAAACGGGATTTTTAGAATCTATAAATTTTTTAAAATCCTTATAAACTTGTGAGAAGTTAGGAGCACTAGCAATATCTTTAACGGTAATTCCAGTCATTTTTCCTATAAATGGATGAATTCCTTTATATATTTCAGGCTTAATAAAACTATTAAAGGTATCTATTATATTAAAACTGTTATCTAATTTAATTGCTCCGATTTGTATTATTTCAAACGGAC
>JAVXLU010000134.1:0-6134 GCA_036646635.1 Romboutsia sp. | reverse complement strand
ACATTAGTTTTGTTAGGAAAAAGATTATTATTTTCTATTTCTTTACCATACTTATATACTTCTTCTTTATCTAATTTATCTACTAATATTATTACATGCGGTACACCCATTAATAGAAAGCTCATCTTAAACTCTTTATCTAATATATTAACTTTTTCTTCTATAAACTTATCTTTACTTAAATCTAATAAAATATCCTCAGATTTAAACTTTCCATGTCCCATATTTACTTTTATAGATTTTATATTATTATCATCTATATTAAGTTTTACTTCTTTAATACCATCTAGTGTATCTACATTGAAATTTTCTTTATTAACTATATTATTGTCATAAACAAACTTTGTAAAACATCTAAGTCCATTTCCACACATCTGTGCTCTTGATCCATCAGAATTATAGTATACCATTTCTACATCTGCTCTGTTAGAATTTTTAACAACTAATAAACCATCAGCCCCAACTGAAAATCTTCTATGACATACCTTTTTAGCTAAATCAGAATAACTTGAGGATAGTTGTTTATCAAATCTTTTGTCCATAGCAATAAAATCATTACCTATTCCATGCAATTTCCAAAATTTCATAATAGCTCCCCTTTAGCAATTTTTTAATTTTAAATCTCTAACTTATAATTATACAATACTTCACTTAGAAAAGGAAATTATAAAGTAAAATATATTTTTAATATTATTATTAATAAAAATATTAAAAATAAAAAGCTGATTAAATAAACCTAACTATTCACAATATATATATATTGTGTAATAATTAGTTTATTAACGTTTTACGTTTGTGAAAGGAGTGATATTATGGCTTTAGATGGTTTAGTTATACATTCTATAGTAGATGAATTATCATCAAAAATTTTAGGTGGTAAAGTGGATAAAGTTCACCAACCTGAGAGCGATGAGTTAGTTTTACATATAAGAAATAATAAAGAAAATTTTAAATTAGTATTAAGTTCTAGTGCATCTAATCCTAGAGTTTATTTAGCAAATAATTATAAAAAGGAAAATCCTTTAACTGCACCTATGTTTTGTATGCTATTTAGAAAATATATACAAAATGGAGTTATTGTAGATGTATCCCAAGTTGGCTTTGAAAGAATAATAAAAATTAGTGTTGAATCTTTTGATGAATTAAAAGAAAAAACTACTAAAGATATATTTATAGAAATAATGGGAAGGCATAGTAATATAATACTTACTCACTCAGCTGATAGTAAAATTATCGATTCAGCTAAAAGGATACCTTTTAGTATAAGTAGAGTTCGTCAAATATTACCTGGTATTACTTACGTACTTCCTCCTTCTCAAGATAAACTAAATCCTCTTGAAAATATATCCAAAGGATTATTTATAGATTCTTTAAATAGCTTTGAAGGTCCAATTTTTAAGTCTATATACTCCAAATTTTTAGGTATAAGTCCTATAATTTCTAAAGAAATTTGTTTTAGAGCTAATATAAATGAAAAACTTAATATTAGTGATTGTTCATTAAATAATTTCGATTCACTATATCGTGAATTTTCAAATTTATTTAATGATATTAATAACAATAACTATAATCCATCTATAATTATTGATACAGATTTAGATAAAGTTATAGATTTTAGTTGTATTAACTTAACCTTATTTGAAAATTTTTCATTTATAAATGATGAAAGTATGTCTAAAATATTAGAAAACTATTATAGAACTAAAGATATAAAAGATAGAATTCATCAACGTTCTTCTGATTTAAGAAAAAGTATAACTATAAAATTAGATAGACTTTACAATAAATTACAAAAACAACAAGAAGAATTATTAGATTCTGATAAAGCTGATATCTATAAAGTTAAAGGTGAATTAATTACTTCATATATATATATGATAGAGAAAGGTATGGAAAGTATTGAAGTTTCTAATTTTTATGACCCTGAGTATAAAAATGTAGTACTATCCTTAAATAAAAATCTTACACCTTCAGAAAATGCACAAAAATATTTTAAAAAGTATAGCAAAATGAAAACAGCAAAAATAGAAATAACTCATCAAGTAGAAATAAATCTTGAAGAAATTGCTTATTTAGAAAATATTATACTAAGTATAGAAAATTGTGAAAACTTAGCAGAACTTTTAGATATAAGAGAAGAACTTACTAAAGTTGGTTATTTAAAAGCTAGAGGCAAAAATAATAAAAAAGTAAATATTAATAAGGAAACTAAGCTTACCACTAAACCTCATGAGTTTATAAGTTCAGATGGATTTACAATTCTTGTTGGTAAAAATAATAAGCAAAATGATTACCTTACTTTAAAAGTTGCAGATAACAATGATATATGGTTGCATACTAAAAATATACCAGGTTCTCATGTTATTATAAAAACTGAAGGTAAAGATGTAACTGATGAAACAATAATTGAAGGAGCTATGCTTGCATCATACTTTAGTAAAGCTAAAATGTCATCAAAAGTACCTGTTGACTATACTAAAAAGAAAAATATAAAAAAACCTAATGGCGTAAAACCTGGTATGGTTATTTATGATACTAATAATACCGTTTACGTTACTCCAAGTGAAGAATTAGTCATAAAATTAAAAGTTAAATCTTAAAAACTAAAAAAGCATCTCTTAATGATTAAGTCATTATGAGATGCTTTTTCTATTTGTATTTTATAAAGTAGGTGTTGGAATGTCTACTATCTCTTCAATTTTTTTAGTATTAAAATCTTTGTTATTTAATATTCTATTCAATAAGATACCTATTATTGCTGCTAAGCTTAAACCTGTTATTCTTACACTACTAGTTACGGGTATTCCTATCGTTATACCTTTATTTCCTAAGTAAGTTGTTCCTAATCCTATTATAATTATTATAGCTATTATTGCTAAGTTATTTTTATTATCTATACAATTACTATCCTTTACTGTTTTACATCCTACTAGAGTTATCATTGAGAACAATAATATACTTATCCCACCCATAACTGCTGTTGGTATACTTTGAAGAAATCCTCCAAATTTACCTATACATGCAAGACCTATTGCTATTACAGCTGTACGTCTTAATAATGATGGATCATAATTTTTAGTTATTGCAAGTACTGCTGTATTTTCTCCATAAGTAGTATTTGCTGGTCCTCCTAAAAATCCTGCTACTATAGTAGCTAATCCATCTCCAAGTAATGTTTTATTTAGTCCTGGATTTTCTATAAAATTCTTACCTACAACTGCTCCATTTGTAGTCATATCACCTATATGCTCCATAAATACAGCTAAAACTACTGGCGATATTAAAATTATCGCTTCTAAACTAAATTTAGGCATTGTAAAGTTCGGTAATACAAATAAGCTTGCTTGAGTTATTGTACTTGTATCTACTATACCCATTAATAAAGAAATTGTATATCCTGAAATTACAGCTATTAAAATTCCTAATTGCTTTATAAATCCTTTTCCAAATTTATTTATACAAAGTGCTATACCTAATGTTATTAATGCTATTAATAAATTATTTGACGCCATATTAAATGCTGTTGGCAATAAATTAAGCCCTATAACTGCAATCATTGCTCCTGTAACTTGCGCCGGGAAATATTTTTTTATTTTATCTACACCCACCATTTTCACTATGAAAGACATTATTACATAAATAAAACCTGCAACTATTATTCCACCTTGTGCATAAGATAAATCTCCTCCAGATGCTTCTCTAGCTGATATTATTACTGGTATAAATGCAAAACTTGACCCTAAAAATACTGGTACTTTTCCTTCTGTACAAAAATGGAATATTAAAGTTCCTACCCCTGCACAAAATATTGCTACTGATGGATCAAATCCTGTTAATATTGGAACTAAAACTGTAGCTCCAAACATTGCTAATAGATGTTGTAATGACATTATAGTTTTTTTCATAAAAAACCTCCCAAATATAAATTTAGGGAGAAATTAATCTCCCTTTTTCAGTATCTCTGTACTGAATTAAAAGGTAATATAAACTTTTTATAGTCTATGCTACTATTCTTTTATTGTTACTGAATCTTCTCCGTCAATTTCACCTAACTTTACTGATATTATTTCATGTTTTGATGTTGGAACATTCTTACCTACATAATCAGCTCTTATTGGTAATTCTCTATGTCCTCTATCTACTAAAACTGCTAATTGAATTGACTTTGCTCTTCCTATATCCATAATAGCATCTAATGCTGATCTTACTGTTCTTCCTGTGTATAAAACATCATCTACTAGTATAACTATCTTATCATCTATATTAAAATCTATATTCGATCCATTAAGAACTGGATCTAAATCTATTTTTTTCAAATCATCTCTGTATAAAGTTATATCAACTTCACCTGTATTAACTTTTATACCTTCTATTTTTTCTATTTTTTCAGATATTCTATCTGCAATAGGTAAACCCCTAGTTTTTATTCCTACTAAAACTATATCTTCTATACCTTTATTTTTTTCTATAATTTCATGACTTACTCTTGTTATTGCTCTTGATATAGCTTTTTCATCCATTAATTGGGCCTTTTCTCTCATTTTTAACCTCCTCACTTAAATTTTAAATCTAAAAAGCTTCTTATTATAAGATAAGAAGCTTGTATGTATCAAAATATAGTAAATGATATCACTTGACTTTTATCCTTATGATATCTCTGTATCATTTAAAGGTTTTTATTTCATTATATATTTTTGATAGTTTTTTTACAAGAATTATTTTATTTTATTAATTATGTCTTCAAAGTATTTCGGTAACTTTGAATCAAATTCAATATATTCATTAGTTCTTGGATGTATAAACCCTATTTTTTTAGCATGCAATGTTTGACCTTTTAGCTTAAATTTAGTATTTTTAGGCCCATATACACTATCTCCTAAAAGTGGATGATTTATTGATAATGCATGTACCCTTATTTGATGAGTTCTACCAGTTTCAAGCCTTGCTATCATATGTGTAAAATTTTCATATCTTTCAACAACTTCAAAATGAGTAACTGCATTTCTTCCATCTTTTACTATAGCCATCTTTAATCTATCTTTAGGATTTCTACCTATTGCCCTATTTACAGTTATTTTATCTTCTTTAACAACACCATGACATATAAATTCATATTCTCTAGATATAGAATGATTCTTTAATTGTTCTGCTAAAGAATTATGTGCATTATTATTTTTAGCTATCATTAAAAGTCCAGAAGTATCTTTATCTATTCTATGAACTATTCCTGGTCTTATAACTCCATTTATAGATGATAGCTTATCTTTGCAATGATATAATACTGCATTAACTAAAGTATTCTCATAATTACCTGGCGCAGGGTGAACTACCATATTTTGTTGCTTATTTACTATCATCAAATCTTCATCTTCATACACTATATCTATTGGTATATCTTGAGGTGTCACCTCTAAAAGCTTTGGAATTGGTATTTCTACTATTATTTTATCTTCTTCTTTTACTAAATACTTAGCTTTTTCTATTTTATTATTAACACTTACTTTACTCTCTTTTATAATCTTTTGGATATAACTTCTAGACATATCTCCTAATTGACCTGCAAGATATACATCTAATCTATCTCCATCTTCTTCTTCAAGTACTAAAAATTCTTTTACTTCTTCCATTATTACACCTTCTTTTCGTTATCAAAATATATTATGTATATACATAATAATATCGTTCCTATAACCACAAATATGTCAGCTATGTTAAATACATATTCCCATATAAATCTAAAGTCAAAATAATCAACTACAAATCCTAGTCTTATTCTATCTATAAGGTTTCCTATTGCCCCTGATATTATAAGAATTATTCCCGTTTTTCCTACTATATTTACTTTCTTAGTATGTAAATAATATAAACCAAATATAGATGCTACTAATGCTACTACTACAAATATAATTTGATTATTTTGAAACATTCCAAAAGCTGCTCCTCTATTTTCTACATATGTAAGATGAAATACACTTTCTATTATAGGCATACTTCCAATTTCTTTCAATGAATTTAGTGCCCATACTTTAGATAATTGATCTATTCCTATTAATAAAGCTATTATTAATTCGTATAACAATATGTTTTCCTCCCAACTTATTATATATTTCTATTATACAAAAAAAAGCTTCCTA
>JAVXLU010000133.1:0-6401 GCA_036646635.1 Romboutsia sp. | reverse complement strand
AAATAAGATTAAATTGCTCACATTCTTATTTTCTATCAATCTTCTTAGTACTTTACCTTTTCCTAAGATATGTGATTGACCAACTATATCATCTAAGGATTTTGGTCTAAATTTATCCGCTAAAGTTTGCATTCTTATCTCCTACAAACAAATGTAATAATATACTTATAATGCCCTATTATACGATAAATGTATTTTGAATTATATACACTATCCGTTTTATCTTATTTTATCAAAATTAAAGTAATAATATATTGTAATTTTGGCCAAATATTATATTTTTAATATTTTTTGTATATGCTAACTAATTATATGATAAATTAAGCATAAAAAATGATAGATGTATTTCCTACAATAGGTTTACTTTTAAGGTTCAAAATTGAGTTTCACACTTAAACTCACAAATACTTTAGCAAATGAATTCACATTAATTTTACATAAAAATAGCAACTACCTAAGTGTTATTTTTATCTAAGTAGTTGCTATTTTTTAGTTCTCATTATATTAAAAGTGCTAATTAATCACACATAAAATCTAAGTTCCTATACTTGTTTTAAAAAAATTATCTCAATATCTAAAATTGATTATGCAACTTCATGATTTCTGAATACTTTATATGTAGAAAATAATAGAACTATGATTAAAATAATAGATACTATCATCATAATCCAAGGCTGAATAACTAAGGTTCCAAAAATATTATAAAATTTATAATATCCTAATATATTAAGTATTTCTATAAAGAAAACTATAAACTATGTTATAATTTCTTTTAACTAAAATCTCCATTGCATGTTCATTTCCATTTTGTACTTCTTTTACTAAACTCTCATCTGAGTGTGATATTGATTAACCCCCTTTCACTATATACAACGATTTATTTTAAAAAAAGTTTTATATTTTATGAATATATTTACGCCCTATTGTACAATTTCATTATAAATACAAAATATAAATAGCTAGCTATTGGTATAATGCCAATAGCTAGCCATTTATATTTTACTCTTAACAAGGTAACAATTGCCTATTTATTTTGATTGTATGATTTTCAATCTTAATTTAAAATATAACCTTTTATTATATAGTTAATAATATGTGAGATATTTTTCTAAAAAATAAAAAAATCTCTTATCATATTATTTTTCCGTGTTATAGTAATTCTTAAATAAATTATTTTTTGTTGCTCATTTGTTATAAAAGTTTAACCTTAAAACTTCGGACATCCACATCCTCACTTGCTACACACAACAGTCTCCTAGTTATTTCTTGTATATCGCCTACTTTTATCAGTCTAGCTAAATAATATATTGATGCATCTTCATCTGAACCTCTTAAAGATTTATATTATGATAAAAACTAAATATATTCAGGGTGTTAGCAATATAAATACAAATACATATCTATTTTTTTGTACAGTCATAATTATATTTATATAGTAATTAGAAATAATGAAACTAAAATTATAAAAATATCTTATCTATAGTAAGATTAAATATCTAATTATAAGGACTCTCATAGTAAGAAGGATAAAATATCCTTCCTTATATATAAATGTAAATAATAAATTAATATTTTATTATATTTCAATCTAGTAATGAGTCAATATATTTATTATTTCTTGATAATATTCCATCTGTGCAAGTTAAGTAAAAAAGAAGACATTCCTGCCTTCTTTTACATTAAACAAATTATACTGAATCACTTTTTCAGTGGCTTCAGTATTACCTCTGCTCTTTAGTTCGTATTTTATTAATATTGTTCACTAAATCAACATTAATGACTTACATATATCTAAGTAATAGTAACTCTTAATCTTATCCTATTTAACAATATATATTTATTGCTAATGAAACTTCTGCTCCTTGCATATCTTCTCTATTTTTTAATACTATTTCACCACTATGTTTTTTCGCTATAGTTTCAGCAATATATAATCCTATACCATAATGTTTTCCAATTTTCCGATGACTTTCTTCCATATAAAATTGATTTGTAGCTTTTTTAAGTCCTTCTTTTGTAAATCCTGTTCCACAATCTTTTACTGTAAATATTAGTTTATCACTTTCCGTACTAATAACAACTTCTACTGTATCCTCTTCCTTAGAATGATTAATAGCGTTTATTATTATATTGTTAAGTGCTCTCAATAAAAGTTGTTTATTTGCCTTGAAACTTACAGGTGGATTATCTAGATTTATAATAAATTTAATATTTTTTCTTTTACACATCATCTTAAATTCATCTGTTAGATTATGAATAAAATCATCAAATTTTATTTTTTCAAATTTGTAATCTATATCACTTTCAGCTTTTGATATATCTATTAAAAGAGATGTATATTCTTCAATTTTATTGGCATTTCTTATAATAAAATCTGTATATTCTTTATCATCACCTAAAAGTTCATTTTCTGACAATAACTCTGCATTCCCCTTTATAATTGTTAGTGGAGTTTTTATATCGTGCGCAAGAGCCGCCATTTGTTCCTTCTTTTTCTGTTCTAATTTCCATTGTGTTTCTAAGGATTCCTTTAGTGCTTCTTTCATATTGTCTATAGATGTTAATATCTCATTAAACTCTTTTATATTTGTTGGTACTACTTCAAAATTTAAATTTCTACTTATTATTAATTCCGTTGACTTCTTTAATGGATTTAATTCATTTTTTAGTTTTTTCCCAAATCTTCTCACTAAAAAAATGCTACTTATAAAGAATAAAACTAAACATAATATTATTATAAATACTTCTGGATATGGAATTATATCATTTAGCTTTTCAGATGAAAAATGTGCTTTAATATCATATAAAATTACACATATACCATCGCTTAGTTCTATCCTTGTATATATATAATTACTCTTAAAGCTCTCACCTTTTAAATATTCATAGGCTTCATTTACTTGGTTTTCTTTTAAATTACTACTTTGAATTTCAAGTTTTTCATTATAAAATCCATATCTATAAGGATAAGTAATTTGAGTTTTATCAAATTTATCCGCATTTGAGAGTTCATTTTTTATTTTTTCTATATTATTCTGTGCATAATTAGCTGGAAGTAACAGGCCTGTATTTATTCCTACTACTAGAAGAAATAATGGTAAAAGTATTGATAAAAAAGTTAATACACAAAAGATTACTAAATATCTTATGAAAATATTATATAAGGTTACTTCCTTCTTTCTATTTACCTCCATTTATATCCCAATCCCCAAACTGTTTCGATTGGGCTATCTATATATTTATTAATCTTTCCGCGAATATTTTTAATATGTTCTCGTATTGCACTATTATCACTTTCTTTGTCATATCCATATATCTTCACAAATATTTGTTCTAATGAAAAAACTTGACCTTTATTCTTTGCTAAAAACTCACAAATATTATATTCTCCCTTTGTAAGTGGAATCTTAATATCCTCATAAAACAATTCTTTTGCTTGTAGATTAAACCTTAAACCACTAATCGACAAATAGTTACTATGCTCTCTCTTTTCACGCCTTAAATGGGCCTGAACTCTAGCTCTTAACTCTAATATACTAAATGGTTTTTTTATATAATCATCTGCACCTATTGAAAATCCCTCTATAACATCTTCCTCTAGTGTTTTTGCTGTTATAAATATAATTGGACAATCAACTTCATCTCTAATTTGCTTACATAATGTAAATCCATCTATCTTTGGCATCATAACATCGAGTATTATTAAATCAAATTTCTTTATTTTATCCATTGAGATATCTACTGCTGTTTGTAGTGTTTCAACATTGTATCCTTGTTTAGTTAATACATTTTTTATCAGCTTACAAATTTCTTCTTCATCATCAATTACTAAAATATTAATTTTATTCACTTATTCTCACCACTTAACTATATTCTTTTCTTCCTTCCCAATAATTGCTAAATATTATTATGATAGCAATACCAATTATTATCATAGCAACTAATGACATTATACCTAATTTCACTTCATTTTGTAATATCCAATTCAAGTTATTAGTTATTTTATACTGAAAAAAATAAGAAGGTAATCTTATTGATACTCCCCAAGGTAATATAAACCATAATCCCTCACCTATTCCTGTTATCATTAGAGCTGTAACAAGACTTCCTACAACTCCCATACTTATACTTGAACCTTTTCCAAAATTAAATACTACAAAGTAGTGTAACATATATAGTGGTATAATACTTATAAATATAATCATAGCTAATTTCAAATAAAACATTATATTTAAAATTTCTGCATCTATTGTAGTAAATAAAGTTCCAAACCCTAAAATACTTATCATTGTTGCTATTAATCCAAATAAAAGTAATAAAAGTAATTTACTTATATGAGGTATATATCTTTTAGTTGGCGTTAATAAAAAGTATATAAAGGTCGCCTCTTCTTCCTGTTCATAAACCATATTTATTAGTATTGAGATTATTAATGGGAATGCCATTGATATAACTTGAATATAAGCAGATACTTTTTCAGTTTGACTCCACGAAGATAACGTAAAATATTCTAACATTATAATTACTCCCACTATAGGGATTAAAAAATGACTTATTACTATATTAGATTTAACAAATTTATACAAATCAGTCTTCAAATAATTCTTAAATGGTATCATATTACATCTCCTGCCTTTCAAACCATTTTCCTGAAAAGTAAGTTAATGCTAAGTATAATACTAGTGATATAATGATTCCTATAGGAATAACATTACCACTCATAATACTACTTCTTAATTCTGCATTCAAGCCATTTGGCATTATAGCTATTACATAAATCATTGCCCTTGCAGGTATTGCAAAAGGAATCCACCATAGGTCTCCTATAGCACAAATGGCGGCAATACCAAAATTTAGTATAATACTCAATAAAACCGAAAAACCTATATTTGTTTTCAATGATATAATCATCCATAATGGTATTTGCCATAAAAATAAAACAAATAAAAGTATTGACGCTGTTAAACTATTAATTATTGAAATTTTACTTCCAAAAACAATTCCTGCAATAGTAATACTAAAAAAGAAAATTAAACAAGTCAAAGCCAAATAAATTGTAGAAACAAGTATCTTGCCATACCACAGTTTTTTTATATCTATTACAATAGTAAATAAACCATGAAATTTTCTTTTTTTATCATTAACAACTATAAATGAACTTATCATAGTCAACGCTCCAGGTAATATAAGCATGTACCACCAATTATAAGCACCATTTTGTATATAAGCTCCCCCCATAAGTAAAAATGCAATTAATATAGTTATAATAGGAGCAATCCAAACTAACTTTTTATGAAATGTTTGCTTTTGCTTTAATAACTCTGCTTTTATTATTGACTTCATACTATTCTCCTGCCTTTCTAACTACATCTAAAAATATCTTCTCTAAATCCATATTTTTATCAATTTTCTCTTCATACCATAGTCTACCTTTAGCAATAATCCCTATATACTCTGCAATTAATTCTACTTCAGATAAAATATGACTCGATAATATTACGGTTATTCCCTTACTAGGAAATGAGCGAATAAGTTCCCTAAGTTCACCAATACCTATAGGGTCTAACCCATTTGTAGGCTCATCTAAAATTAACAACTTCGGATTATTAATTAATGCAATTGCTATTCCTAATCTCTGCTTCATTCCAAGCGAAAATTTCCCTGCTTTCTTTTTACCTGTATCTGTTAACTTAACAATATCTAACACTTCATCAATACGTGATTCTGGCAATCCATACATCAGAGTTCTAACTTTTAAATTCTCTCTAGCTGTTAAGTTCTCATATATTGGTGGTTGTTCTATTAGTGCACCAATACTCAATAAATCATCTCTAGTCCATATTCTTCCATTATATAATATTTCACCACTAGTTGGTTTTATCATTCCTGTTAACATCTTAAGAAATGTTGATTTTCCTGCACCATTTGCTCCAAGTAACCCATATATACAATTCTTTTTTACTGATATTGATATTTCCTTATTAGCTTCCTCACCCTTATAAAGTTTACTTATATTCTTTGTTTGAACTATATACTCCATAAAAAAACACCTCTTATACTTAATTTTTAACTTAAGTATAAGAGGGATTTATAAGGATTTTATAAGTTTTTATATATTTAATAATATAGACTCTTCGACAAGATATGAATTTATAATTAACTCAAGTACTCCAATTGCTTTTAATTCAAAAACCATACATCTACTCAATATAGCTGGATGAATAGAGTGGTATGGATTCTCTGTTGTGCTAGCAATCAAAGTTATTTTACCTGTTACAATATAACTTAAAATAGAACTTTGATGACTTTTAGAAAAGGTGTGTATCTCATCTTTTCTCTTAACTAGATTTATATTCCAGCATCCTTCTGAACTCATACCACGACACTTCACTCATTGCACT
>JAVXLU010000132.1:0-6420 GCA_036646635.1 Romboutsia sp. | reverse complement strand
ATAATAAGATTATAACATCTTTATATAAAGGTTATAACATTTTAAAAAAAATATGTAAAATATAAAAATTTGTAAATAACATACTAAAACTTGAAGATATGTATATAAAACTATATAAAAAAGCACTAAAAACTTGAAAAAAGATGATTTGCTACATTTTTTTGATGAATATATAATTAAGTTATTCAAAGGAAAGGAAGTGCTAAACATGGGAAATGATTTAAAAATGGTATTAAGATATATAAAAAGCTATAAAACAAGATCATTAGCAATAATGCTTAGTATTGTGCTTGGAACAGCTCTTATTATAGGAGTAGGTACTTTATCTAGAAGTGCTCAACAGGCAGATTTAGATAGAATGAAAAGAGAGCTTGGTGTTCATCATGTACGTTTTAAAGATATAAATAAAAGTCAATTGAAGATTGTAGAAGAAGGAAATGATATAAAAGAAATAAGTATGATATCACCATATGCATCTACAGATATAGGTGAAAAACTACCAATAAATATAAATCATGCAAGTGAAAATTATATAACAGAAACATCAGAACTTTTAAAAGGAAGATTTCCAAAAGAGAATAATGAAGTAGTTGTAGAAGAATGGATTTTAAATAGTATGGGTTTAGAACCTAAGTTAAATCAAGAATTAACTTTTAAATTATATGAAAAAGAAAATCCAGAAACTTTTAAAGTAGTTGGAATACTTAGTGATAGATATCAAGAAAAAAGCATAGGTATATGTGAAATGTTTTTAAATTTAGATTTAAGTAATCTTAATAAATTTGACGTATATGTAGAGTTTGATGAAGATAGTGATATAAATAAAAATATATCTGATATATCTAAAAAAGCTAGATTCACCAAAAAGGAAAATATTAGAGTAAATAGTATGCTTATAGACTCTGTTATGAAAAATGGAAGATTAGATAATGAAAGTAAAATTAGTGCAGTTATTATGAGTTTATTTGCAGGACTTGTAATGTACAGTATATATAGCATATCAGTATATCAAAGAATTAGAGAATATGGGGTATTAAAAGCTTTAGGGTGTACAAATTTTAAAATATTTAAATTGATGATATATGAATTATTAATACTCAGTTTGATAGCATTACCTATTGGTATATTAATAGGAATGGGTGGAGCACAAATATTTAATAATCTATCAGGAAATATTAGGTTTGAAGTTAAAGGAGTAGTAACGTCATTTGTAATACCAACTAGTATAATAATTTTATCAATAGTATGTATACTTTTAGTAAGCTTTATTATAAGTATATTAACATATATAAAAATTAGAAAAATATCTCCAATAGATGCTATAAGAAAGAACTTAAATGCTAATAAGAAGATAAATAAAAATAATTATATAGTATCAAAAATAAGTAATAAAATAGATATAACCAAAAGTATTTCCATGAGAAATATGTTTAGAAATAAAAAAGGATTTATAATGATTATTTTATCTATGAGTATAGGTGGAATATTAGTTGTAAGAAATAATTATGCGAATTTAGGTAATGAAAAATTATTTGAATCTGGGGAAAGAAAAATGTATATGAATGGAGACTTTGTTTTAAGTAAAAATAGTTTTCATAATGACAATAATGGAATCACAGATGAACAAATAAATGAAATAAAAAAAATAGATGGAATTAAAGAAGTTAAAACCGCTACTTTATTAGAAACTAGAATGGATATACCTAAATATAAAATGTTAGATTTAACTTATTATGAACAACTAAACGAGCAATCTGTAAGAATAGACAATGGATATAATTTAAAAGAAAGTAAAGAGATAGATGGATATACAATAAAGCAAAGATTAAAAGGATATAATGATGAAATGCTAAACTCATTAAATGATTATTTAGTAAGTGGTGAAATAAACATAGAAAAAATGAAAAATACAAATACAGCAGTTTTATATATACCACATACTTATGATGCATATAATGGCATAAGAGATGTAGCGATGAGCGGTGGAGATCCGGTTGTTGATATAAAGGTTGGAGATACTATTAAAATAAAAGAACCTAAGGGGAAAATAGATGGAGAAGCTTATTGGGAAATGAAAGATAATGATGACTACGATTATGAATACTATGAATTTAAAGTTGGAGCAATAGTTAATTATTCTTTTGCAGATGACTCTATGTATTCTAGTTTTAGTGGTATAGATGTTATAACAAGTAGTGAATATTTAGAAAAAATAACTAAAACTAACACTTATGATTTATTGTATGCAAATATGGAAGAGGGAGCAGATCATAAAGTTATAAATAAAGAGTTAGGAAAGATTGGTAGTAAGAATCCAGGTACAGTAACTATTGATACTATTGAAGATAAAGAAATTAACCAAAAAATGTCACAAAAAACTATCATGTACAGCTATGGGGTAATATTAATTATATTTATCATAAGTGGATTTAATATAGTTAATAATGTAAGTTACAATATAACATCTAGAACTAATGAGTTTGGAATGTTAAGAGCTATAGGTATAACAAATGAAGATTTTAAAAATATGATAATTTATGAAGGAATACTTTATGGAATCATTTCAAGTGTAATAGTACTTGTAATAGGAATATTAATACAAGTTAGAATATACAATACATTTGGATATGAGGCATATGGGTTTGAGTTTGTAATAGCTTACAAAGATTACATATTAATAACTATAACAAACATAGTAATAGGCTTACTATCAACATACTTCCCAGCAAGAAAAATAAAAGAAAGTAATATAGTTGAAGCTATAAATATTATAGAATAGGGTGAATATTATGGTAATAGTTGAAACAATAAATTTAGGAAAAATGTATGGAAAAAAAGAAACCAGTGTAAATGCATTAAAAAATGCAAACTTAAAAATAAACAAAGGTGAATTTGTAGCAATAGTAGGGCCCAGTGGTAGTGGAAAAAGTACATTCCTTCATTTAGTAGGAGGGTTAGAGCGACCAAGTAGTGGAACTATAAAAGTAGATGGGAAAGATATATGTTGTTTAAGTGATAAAGAACTAGCAAAATATAGAAGACAAAAAGTAGGATTTGTATTTCAACAATACAATTTAATTCCAGTACTTAACGTAAAAGAAAATATAGAACTTCCACTAAAACTAGATAATAAAAAAGTAGATGAAGCTTACATAAATGACCTTATGGATTTACTGGGAATAGGGGAGAGAAAAACTCATCTTCCAAATCAATTATCAGGAGGACAACAACAAAGAGTAGCAATAGCAAGGGCACTTTCTGCAAAGCCAAGTATAATATTAGCGGATGAGCCTACTGGAAATTTAGATACTAAAACTACAGAAGAAGTTATGGATTTACTTAAAACTTCTATAAAAAAATATAATCAAACATTAATAATGATTACACATAATGAAACTATAGCTAAAAAAGCAGATAGAGTTATATCGATAGTAGATGGAAAATTAAGTTATATAAAAAATTAAAATACAAAAATATAAAATATAAAGACATAAGATTAGGGTGTTTAAATTGAAGTTCCTTTTTTTACTATAAATAATTTGTTAAAACTTTTCCTAAACTATAGACGTCTATAATATATAAGAAAAATTAACAAAAGGAGAATTGACATGAAAGTAAAAGGGTATATAGCTGTTATAATTTGTGCAACAATGTTATTTACAGGTTGTTCAAACAAAACCAATGAAAATAACAATAATAATGAAGCTCAGATAAGTAGTGAAAATCAAAAACCAAAATATAGTAAGGAATACAAATTGATATATTCTAATTTAACCAATGATGAAAGTAAAAAAGAAGTTAGTGATAAATTAGAAAAAGTAGGTGTTAAAAAAGAATATATAGATGATTTTATAGAGAAAGTAAATTCATATAATGAAACAATGAAGAAGATGAAAGGATTGGAAAGTGGGTTTACAATAATAGAATCACCACAAGCTCCATATGATGAAGGATATGGAGCTGATACATGGGAAAAACTTAAATATGTATATCAAGACTTTAACTGTAGAATAATAGCATTTGAACTATTTAGAGACTATGTTGAGTCAGAATCTACACTTACTGAAAATCCTCCGAATTTAATGGTAGATTTAGATACTATTGAGAAAAATCCATTATCAAAATTCAGTAAGGATGATATAGTGAAATTTACGAATTTATATTCTGCAGTATCTGCAAAAGATACAAAGGATAGTAAAGAGCATGTTGATTCTATAAAAAAAGAATTAGAAAATAGAAAAATAACATTTAAAGAAAATAATAAAATGTCTATGATAAATATATACCTACATGATTATGACTTTAAAGAGTTATTTGTAGGACATGCAGGCATTTTAATTGAAGAAGGTGATGAATTATTGTTTATAGAGAAATATGCACCTACAACACCTTATCAAGCATCTAAATTTAAAAATAGAAAAGAATTATACTCATATTTAATGGATAGATTAGATGTAGATACAACAGGTAATGGTTCTAAACCGATAATAATGGAAAATGGAGAAGAAATAAAATATTAACATATTAAATAGGTGACTTAAACAATTAATGTTTAAGGCACCTATTTTTATATAGAATGAATTTATACTACTTGGAAAACTATTGATAACTTATAAATAAAAGATAAAGTTGTTATATAGATATATTACTAAGTAGCTTAACTGGGATTTGAACTTGAGTAACATACTCATCTTCTATAGAGGTTTCATAAATATCTATTTTATAAATCTCAATAGGATCACCTAAAATAGTATATTTATTAACTTCTATAAATTTATACAGCATATCAAATATCTGTGAATACTGCTTATAATCACCTTTATAAGTGTATGTAACGTAATAGCCCTCATCTAAAATGAAATTATAATTTGTAGCATTATCATCTAATAAGTAGAAAGTATGATTATAGTTGTTAAAAATATTCTCAGAAATACTACCAAAATCAAATACTGCACCAAAGTTACTATTACCTAGAACGTAAAATTTATCTTCAAATTTTTCACTCAGTTTTTGTATTAAATAATCTACATTTTCATCAAATCGAATATTAGAATCACCAGTAAGAGCCTTTCTTTTATTTATATATAAAAGCTCAATTCTATTAAAAGTAGTGTGTTCTATACAACTATCAATAGAAGATAATCTCTTTTTTAAAGACTTTTTGTGGGAATTAAGATCATCTACTCTCTTTTCAATAAGCTCAATTTCTTCTTTTAACATATTTTTAGTGTTTTGAATATTTCTATTTTGGAGATATTCTTTTATCCTCGGCATAGAAAAATCAAGACTTCGAAGCTCTCTTATTAAGTTAAGATTACATATATCTTTAATAGTATACATTCTATAAGAATTGGTATCTCTAATAGGGTTTAGAAGACCTAGTTTTTCATAGTACTTAATAGAATCTCTACCAAGTTTATAAATTTTTGAAAGTTCTCCTGTTTTATAATATTTCCTTTTCAAATAATCACCGCCAAAATAAATTTTAAATAGTTTCTTGACTTGTGTATTATACCATAGTTTATAGTTTTCTGGAATGAAAGGAGTGGATAACATCGTGGAAAATACAAAAGATTTAAAATCACAATTTAAAAAATATGTAATACCTTCAGTAACTGCTATGTGGGTATTTTCATTATACTCAATGGTAGATGGGATATTTGTAAGTAAAGGAGTCGGAAGTGAGGCATTAGCTGCTGTAAATATATCGACACCATATATTAATACTATATTTGCACTTTCTATATTATTTTCAACAGGTGCAACAACTATAGTATCTATGACTTTGGGAAATGGAGATAATAAAAAGGCAAGTGAGTACTTTACTTTAAATACAGTAGTAGTAGTAATTATATCTGTAATCATAACTATAATAAGTTTATTAAATTTAGATAAACTAGCAGTATTTTTAGGAGCAACGGATTCGACTATAGTATATGTAAAAGAGTATTTAGGAACAATAATACTCTTTGTCGTGTTTTACATAGTATCATATTCTTTAGAAGTTTTAATAAAAAGTGATGGTTATCCTCACTTAGCAACTATAGGTGTAATAATATCGGCAGTAACAAATATTGTACTAGATTATATATTTGTATTAAAATTAAATTATGGAGTAGAGGGGGCAGCTTTTGCGACAGGAATAGCAAGGGTATTATCTTTCTCATTTTTCTTTATACACTTTTTAAGAAAGAAAGGAAAATTACAATTTGTTAAGTTTAAATTTGATTTTTCTATAATAAAAAAGATTGTATATATAGGAATACCAGATTTCACAACTGAAATAAGTATAGCAGTAGTAGTTTTAATATTTAATCAAAGTATATTAAAAGTAATAGGAGAAAATGCTTTAATAAGTTATAGCGTGGTTTGCTATATAAATACATTAGTATTAACTACTATGATGGGTATATCTCAAGG
>JAVXLU010000131.1:0-6470 GCA_036646635.1 Romboutsia sp. | reverse complement strand
AAAGGAGATTAATATGAAGGTAGTAATAGTTGGAGCAGGTTGGTCTGGGTGTGCAGCTGCTATTTCTGCGAGAAAAGCAGGTGCTGAGGTATTACTTTTTGAAAAGACTGATTTAATATTAGGGTTAGGTAATGTTGGTGGAATAATGAGAAATAATGGAAGATATACTGCATCTGAAGAACTTATAGCAATCGGCGGTGGAGATTTAATACAATTAACTGATAAATGTGCAAGGCATAAAAATATAGAGTTTCCTGGACATAAACATGCAAGCTTATATGATGTAAATATAATTGAAGCAGAAGTAAAAGAATATCTAAATAATATGGGAGTACAAGTATTTACAGAAACGCGAGTTAAAGATGTAGATCTAGATGGAAAAAGGATAAAAGGTATTGTATTATCAGATGATACTTACGTAAGTGGGGATGTATATATCGAAACAACAGGTTCTACTGGGCCAATGGGAAATTGTTTAAGGTATGGAAATGGGTGTTCAATGTGTATTTTAAGATGTCCTGCATTTGGTCCACGAATTAGTATAAGTGAAAGATGTAATGTTCATGATATTCAAGGCGAAAGAAATGGCGATGAATTAGGAGCTTTTTCAGGATCTTGTAAGTTAGCAAAAGAAAGTTTATCTGATGATATAAGAGAAAAATTAAATAAAGATGGAGTTGTGATATTGAATATACCAAAAGAAGATATTAACTATGATAAATTAAGTAGTAAAGTATGCCAGCAATATGCTTTAAAAGAGTTTGCAGAAAATATAATATTATTAGATACTGGTCATGCAGTATGAACAAAAGTGCAACAATATTGTTGCACTTTTTAATAATTTCAAAATATTTTTGCTATGTTTGGATTATGTGAAATTATTTTATCTAATAAATAATTTCCTAATTTATCTGGAACTTTATATAAAAGTCCAAAATTACCATTACCATTCTTTTTAAAAGGTGAATATTTACTTGGAAGCATAAGTGCTATGTCATTGATATAATCTTTTGGTCTAATCTTATTAACTAATAGATTATAATTTAAATTAACCATATATCCATCAGAACATAAGGAATCTATTAAATCAACCTTGCCAAATTCTGCTGGTCGTGTAGCTGGGTAAGCCGTTTTGGAAATAGTGTTAACAGAAACTATGTTTTGATTATTAATACTAAAAATTATATCTTCCTTCTCTACATCAAGTAAATTATTCCAACTGAATTGCTTATTGCCATTTACATCGTGAATTGGAGCCCAAATGAATCCTCCATCGTATTGTTGCTTAAAATTTCTTTGAAAAACTATATAAAACATAAAAACCTCCATTAGATATATTTAATATTATAATACAATAATTAGCAGAAATTAAATATATTCTGTAAAAATAGTTTTTGAAACATTATATAGTCAAAAAATTAATTTTTACTCGATCATTACCGTCTTCGTCAGGAGGATAGTAGTAAATACTATCTATTAGTGAATCAATTAATTGTTTCTGTTCATATTGATCTAATGTTTCGATGTAATTACACTTATTAATTAATGATTCAACTAAAGAAAGTTCTAATGAAGCGGTTTCTACTTTAATTTTTTCTTTTTTAATAGAATTAATACTATTATCTATTTCAATACATTCTTTTTTTATTTTAGTTATCTTCTCAAATAATATATCGGTTAGCAAATCATTATGATCTAAAGATAATTTATTTAGTAAGACATCGATTTGAGCTTTTTTTTCTTCAAGAGATTTATTTAAGGATAAAAGTTCAGTTGATTTATTGGAATTATATCCGTAGTTTACTTGAAGATTATTTAAAAAATATTTCTTATCATAACTTAAGTTCTTTAATGTTTTTAAAACTACATCTTCTATTTTAGAAAGTCTAACATTTTTAGCATCACATAAACTTTTTTTTGAAGCTCTTTTCATTGAGCATAAATAATAAAATATTCTTTCTCCAGTTACAGGAGATATTCTTCCATGACTTATTATCATTCTAGTATTACATTTACCACAGTACAATTTACCAATTAGCATGCCATTATGAGTTTTACCTAGACGAGGGAAGGTATCTCTATTCCTATCAAACTGTAATTGAACTTTAAGCCATAGTTCAGGCTCTAAATAACCAATTATGTTACTTACTGCAGCAAATCTCTCAGAAAGATCTTTATTTGTTTTTGTAAGTTTTCCATTTTTATATGAACTTTCTGTTTTATTGTAGCTAAGTAAAGAATGCAAATTATCAATGTCACCATAAACTATCCAATTATGAGTAGTTAAATAATCAGCCACATTTGAATTAGCTTTTACATAGATAGGGTTTTGTAAAACTAATTTAAGTGTACTTTTCTCAAAGAGCTTACCAGAGGAAGACCTTATATTATTTTGGTGTGTGTAGACTTCAAGTTTATGAAGACTCCCAAGTTCTAAATATTTTTCATAGAGCAACTTAACAAACTCTAAATCGGCTATGTTATGTTCTAATATTGATTGGTGTCTTTTCTTACCTTCTGAATCAATCGTGAAGGTCTTTTTAGATGTAAATCCCAATGGAATCTTACCGCCTGTCCACTTTCCGTTTTTTGCCATCTCAAGCATATTATCTTTGACACGTTCTGCAATAGTTTCTCTTTCAAGTTGAGCAAAAACAGAAGCAATATATATCATAGCTCTCCCCATAGGAGAAGAGGTATCAAATTGTTCTTTGATTGATATAAAGTCAACTTTGTTTTCTTGTAAAGTAGCAAGGACAGAAGAGAAGTCTGAAACATTTCTGCTGATTCTATCTAACCTATAACAAATGAGAAGATTAATTTTTTTGTTCTTAACATCACTCATAAGTCTTTTAAATTGAGGTCTATTAATATTTCCACCACTAAAACCTTCATCTTCATAAATTATAAACTCAGTGTTTTCAGATAGATGTGTTTTTATATGATTTTTACACATTTCAATTTGATTTTCTATAGAATCACCTTTACCCGTGAATTTAGATTTTCTGCTATAAATCGCAACAACCATAAGCTACCTCCTTATTCATAATAGTAAGTCTTGTACTATTATATTTATCTTCATTAAGATATATTGATAGCAACTTATATTTTATTATTTCTTCAGTAACATTAAAATGGCTTGAAAGTCCATATAAAGTACTTATATTCTGTAGTATGGCCACAGTTATTTCATCATCTGAAATTAAGTAATTAGCAGCCCAACGCCTTGCTCTCATTTCCTGCTTTGATAGGTTGAGTTTATCTCTATAAGTTATAGATTCAGCGGTCAAATTTCCTATAGAAGTAAAGTGATGTCCTAATTCTTCAGCTAATACTGATATATATTTTTTAGTGTCAGATATTAATTTGATATTTATTCCTATTGTAGGAGATATTTCTGGCACTTTAAAATATATACCTTCTATATTAGATTGTTTAAATTTAACTTCTTCTAAAATTATATTTTCTTTTTCGATAATATTATAAATATCCGTTATATTTTTCATATTTTAATCACCTCACAAATTTAATTTACGATAATTATACCACAAAAACAAGAATGTATGTTCGCATGGTGAATAAAAAAATAATAAATGAATATAATATAAAGATAAATAGAAAATAAATATTATATATGGTATAATTTATACCAATAGGAGGGATAAAATGATTACTTATTTAAAATTAAAAAATTTCAAGTCATTTAAAAATGTTGAGATAGATTTTAGAGATAGAAAAGGTAAGCCTAAATCATTAATTTGTATTTACGGAGAAAATGGTTCTGGAAAATCTAATTTAGCATATGCATTTCATTTTTTAAAGGAAGTATCTTCTACAAGAAGATGGGTTGAAAATCTAAATGAAATTATGTCGGATATGAATAGCATAGAGGGAGAAAATATCTCAATAGAAAAAATCATGGATATTCTTAAAGATAAATATAGAAATCTTGATGATATAATTGCTGAATCTAAATTAATTGGTTCAGTTGAAAATATGAAGGTAGAGTATGGGCTTAAAATTGATGGTGGAGAAGGTGTTTATTCTCTAGAATTAAACGATAAAGAAATTATAAAAGAGGAATTAGAATTTAAATTAAATGCTAGAAGAACAGTATACTTTTCAATTGAAAAAGATAAAAATAAAATTATAAATATTAAATTGAATAAATCTATATTTAATGGAATACAGTATAAGGCTGATTTAGAAAATGAAATAAAAAAATACTGGGGAAAACACTCTTTTATATCAATTATGCTATATGAAATACAAAATAAAAATGAAGAATATATAGAAGAAAATATCAATAAAAAGTTTGTGGATATTTTAGAGTTTATTGTTGAAATTTCAACAAAGTGTAAAATGGGTGATACAGTTACCAGAGGATTTGTAGGATATGAAAGCAATATATTGGCAAATATAACTAATGGAGAAATAAACAAAAAATATTTAGAGGAATTACATGTAGTAGAGGAGTTCTTGAATGATGTTTTTTCAACATTATATTCTGATATCAAAAATGTTTATTATAAGATAGAAGAAAATGAAAAAAAAGATTTGGTATATAGATTAATGTTTAAAAAAATAATAGCGGGAGAAATAATAGATATAGATTACAATTTGGAATCTACAGGGACGTTATCATTATTGAATATTTTACCATATTTAGTTAATTGTTGTACTGGTAAGACTGTAATAGTTGATGAAATAGATATGGGAATTCATGATATATTATTTCAAAATGTGATGAATTCTTTGAAAAAATGTATTAATGGACAATTTATAATGACAACACATAATACTTATATAATGGAATCTGTACTAGAAAATGAGAATATTTATATAATTTATGTTGATCCTGTTGGTAATAAAGAAGTAAGATGCTTAGAGGATTGCTCTGATAAGAGAATTAGAAAAACCAATAATATGAGGTCAAGATACCTAAAAGGATTTTATGGTGGGACACCTAATGCTGATGACTTAGATTTTCAATTTGCTTGTAATGATTTAATTAAGAATATAGAAAGAAATTCTCAAGATGAAGTTTGAACCACAGTATACTAGAGCCGTTATAATTGTTCATGGTAAAAGTGAAGAACATATTTGTAAGTATATTAAAAGCAATTTGAAAGTTAAAATAGAAATTTATAAAAATAACAAAAGTTCAATACAGATAACAGATTTAAATAAATTGATAAATAACGAAATATTCAAAAACAAAAAAAGTTTTCTCAAAAAATATGATGATATTGAAGTAATAAAAAAAGAACTTACTAATTTTAAACTTTTTATAATTATGGATACAGATGATTGCACAAATGAAAAAAAACAGAACTATATATCGGGAGCTATGTTTAAAGGACATTGGGCTTACGATTATATTGTACCTATATATAATAATGAAAACTTAGAAGATGTTATGGAGAAATTAGGGATAAAAATAGAAAAAGATAACAAAAGAGAATATATAAAAATATTTCCTACGGATAGAAAATATAAACAGTTGAAAAATGATTTGATTCAGGTAGAAAGCATGTCAAATGAACTCAAAGGTCAAAAAAAAATAACTAATATGAGTACTTTTTTTGATTATTGCTTAAATTGTACAAGTTGTTTGTATAAATAAGAAGACAATATATATATTGTCTTCTTATTATTTATTAGAATATTTTTGTTTTACATAGTCTATAAAGTTCTCTATTTCTTTTTTAGCTTCAGCTGGGAGAGTATCATCAATACCATTTGTATTATGCAAACCGATAGTAATATTTTTATCTTTTAGAATATCCTCAGCGGATTCCTTTATATCTGATTTACCAATTAAATAATCAATAGATACATTAAAAAAATCAGCAAACTTCTTTTTTAATTCATCATCAGCCTGCCTTTTATTTAATTCATATTGAGATATACGTGTTTTATGCAAACCAAAAATATTGGCTAATTCTTCTTGGGTCATTTCTTGTTCTATTCGCAGTTGGCGTAATCTATCACCAAATGTAACCATATAAATCACTCCTTTATAATATTATAGTATACAAATTGTATACCTAATAGTTTATAGACAAAAAGATTACTTTTTGATATTTTAAACTTGACAGTAGACAAAATGACTATTATACTAAATATATAGTAATCAAAATGTTTACTTGGAATGAGGTGATTGTTTTGATAAGTAAACTTAAGTATATAAGAAAAGAAAGAGGTTTAACTCAAAGTGATATGGCCAAAATATTGGGATACAAGCATAAAAGTGGCTATAATAAAATTGAGTTAGGAGACAGAAAGATTACTTTGGAACAAGCAAAAATAATTTCTGATAATTTTAAATTATCAATTGAAGAAATATTTTTTTAGCTAATAAGTAAACAAAATGTCTACAATATTAGTATTACACGAAAGGAGAAAAATATACATGGCAAAACAACCAACTAAAGCGGCACAAAACGTGTACTGTAAAGCAAGAAAAG
>JAVXLU010000130.1:0-6503 GCA_036646635.1 Romboutsia sp. | reverse complement strand
CTCTAAGTATTTTGTAGATATTTCATATTCAATTTCATGGAAACGAACTGGATTACTTTTTATACCTTTTATACAATTTCCACGACATTGATTCTCATGTGGACAAACTATTGCACATATAGAAGATAAAGGATTATTATCAAATAATATTTTACCGGCTTCTAGTAATTTACCTTCTTTATATAACTCAATTACTTTAGGAATAGGTGTGTCTATTGGACAACTTTTTTGGCATAGAGCATTTTTACAAATAATACACTTATTAGCTTCATTTAAATTATTAAGCATTAAAGTTACCTCCTTGTTACATTTAATCAAAATTTAATTAAATCTTTTATTTATTATAACAAAAAAGTACAATATGCAAAATCTAAAATATAGTTAAATAATTAATTAAGATACTTATATATATAAAATCTTATTATCAATGTTGGTTTACTAATATCTTATATTTTAGTAATATAGTATATGGAATAATGAATTTAAGATACTATATTACTAAAAATTAGATTTTAATTATATATCTTATTTATAAAATCTAGAGATAAAAGATATACATATTTTTAGGAGGATAAATTAATTGTTAAAAAAGTTTTTTAATATTATGAAAAAGAATGCAAAATTAGAAATGAAAGAAAATGAAGTATTAGAGCTTGAGTATAATCTAGATATAAAACAATATGAAGAAGAAAATAAAATTGTAGAAGATAAGAAAAAAGAAAATATTATAAATAATAATGAGATAGAAGTGAATGATAATTTTTATTATGGTTTAGATATTGATGAATCAGAAAGAAATATAAAGTTAAAAATAGATGAAATTATTACTGAAGAAAAGACACAAGCTATAAGTGAAGATATTTTTAGAGAAGAAGAATATTTAAAAGAAATAAAAATAAAAAGAGCTCAAAGTATAAAGGCGATAGATATATATTCTGAAGTAGTTCAAGAATTTAAAACTCATATTGAATGTAGTAAGAAACTTAAAGTACCTATAGATTATATAAAAGAAAATTTAAAGTATGGATACACAGACTACTTAGGACAAGCAATAAACTATTTAAGTGAAGAACTTAATATAGAATTAGAAAGTAGCTATATAGAAAGTAGTAAAACACCAATTGAGTTGTTTAATATTTTGAATAATAAAATTTTTACAACTAAGATATCTGAGCATAAAATAGATGAAATTTTATCTAGTGAAAAAATAGAACCTATAAAAATGCATTATAGATTTGAGTGTATAGATAAAGAGTATGATGAGTATTTTAAAATTTATAAAGATATAATTAAAAGAGGTGGTAAAAAGAGAATAGAATTAGTTAATAAAAATGATGAAGTTATAAAACGATTTAAATCTTTAGATGATTGTGCTATGTACTTAAGTAAAGAAAAAAGTGAAGTTGTTAATATGTTAAAGTATAAACATACAAAGGTTGGAAGGCATGAAATAAGATATAGTTTGAAATTATTATAAGTTCATATTAAGTTCATAAGAGTTTCATTTTTTATTCACACATTTTAGTTGAATATGATGTAATATATAATTATATACAACTAAGCAATTATAAATGTAACATAATTAACTTTAAGGAGGACAGCAATGTCAGAGGATAAAAATTTAAGAACTGGTGAAGAAAAAGAAGTAGTAACTAATGAAGAAAGTAATGAAGTAAAAGATTCTATGGATGTAAATACAAAATCAGAAGAGGAAATAGAATCTAAAAATAAGAAAAAAAATACTAAAGGTATAATTATAACAATAGTAGCATCATTAGTATGCTCAGTAGTAGGATTTGGAATAGGAAAATCAGAGGGACGAAAATTACCAGCAACTCATAAAAATTACAGTAGTAATAAAGTAGTTGCAACTGTAGGAGATACAGATATAACAGAGAAGCAACTTAAACAAAGAATGGAACCATTATTCTATATAAATGGAAAGAAAGAGCTAACAACAGATGAAATAAAATCATATGAACAGAGTATGATAGACTATATGACAACTACAGAAGTATTATACTTATCAGCTAAAGAGGCTAAGGTTGAAGTAAGTAAAGAAGATGTAGAATTGGAATATACAAATCTTATGGGCAGTATATCTCAACAATTTGGAATAGATGAAGATAAGTTTTTAACAGAATTTAAAATGAGTAAAGAAGATATAGAAAAAGATTTAGAAAAAGAATTAATAGCAACAAAATATGTAGCTCAAGAATCAGAGGTAAGTGATAAGGAAGTTGAAAATTATTACAAAAAAAATAAAGATGAATTCTTAAAAGTGAGAGCATCTCATATATTAATACAAAATAGTGATAATGAAGGAAATGCAGTAAGTGAAAATCAAAAGAAAAAAAATAAAGAAAAAGCTGAAGAAGTACTAAAAAAAGCATTAGCAGGAGATGATTTTGCTAGTCTTGCTAAAGAATATTCTTCAGATGGAAGTGCTTCAAATGGTGGAGATTTAGATTTCTTTGGAAAAGGTCAAATGGTAGCACCTTTTGAAAAATCAGCATTTGCATTAAAAATTGGAGATATAGATAAAAAGATAATAGAAACGGATTTTGGATATCATATAATTAAAAAGACTGATGAAAAATATGATGAATTAGATACAATAAAAGAAGAGTTAAAAAGTAAATTATCTTATAATAAACAAACAAATTTAGTAGACAATCTATTAGAAAAATATAATGTCAGTAAAAAAGATAAATAAAATAAAAAGCTTTAGGATTATTTAAAATGTATCCTAGAGCTTTTATTTTAAATATTTATATTTTATATTTAGAAACGATATTTAAAAGTTTATCAGTATTATTATCTAACCAGATATAAAAATCATCATCAATAGCTTGTGCAATTTCTACAAAAATTTTAGGTATTTGACTAGCTTTAAAATCACCAATACTAGTACCTAATTTAGATTTTGTAAATTCACAACATCCACCTATATGCATTTCAAAAACATCAGTTGGAATACCATCAAGTTTTTTTATTTTACCGGATAAACCTATTTTACCTATTTGATGAACTCCACAAGAGTTAGGACATCCTGAAATATTTATTTTTGGAATTTTATTTAAAAGATTAACATAATTATTTTCTTTAAAATAATTTATTATATCATTTAACATTTTTTGAGTATCTTGTATACCCATTTGACAGATAGGAACACCTATGCAAGCAATACTACTTTCTAAAGATGAAGTAGCACTTATAGACTTGCTAATTTCTAATATTCTTCTAGCTTCTTTTCCATTTAAGTTAAGTATAAATAATCCTTCTGTCATGGATAATCTTATCATAGGATTTTTTATTTTATCTAACTCATAAAGTAGCATTTTCAAGTCTTTAGTTTTTAATTGACCACCAATAGGATGTATATAGACACTATAAAGATTATTTTGTTTTTGTGGTATTAATCTAGAATCAGATAAATCTATTTCATATCCGTCCTTGTCGTAATTGATAGGTTCTGGATATAAGTCAAGTCCACTCAACTCTTTTTCTCTATTAGAGAATTCTTTAAATTTATTTAAAAATTCTTTTTCTCCAAGAGTATCTACCATATATCTAACTCTGGCTTTATTTTTATTTTGATAGTCCCCATATTCCATAAACATTTTAGTAATACCTTCAACATAATATAAAACTTCATGAGGTTTTATAAGTTCATCAAATTCTAAAGCTAGTTTAGGATTTTTACCAAGTCCACCACCAATAAAAACTCTAAAATAAGGTTCATTATTTTCAGTAGTTGCTATAAAACCTAAATCTTGAACAGTACAATGAGCATTATCGCTATAAGAACTAGAGTATGATACTTTTAATTTTCTAGGTAAATTATATGTTGTTATTTTGCTCATAAAATGTTTGTCAGTAGCAATTGAATAAGGAGTAACATCAAATGATTCATTAAAATCAACGCCAGAAAGTGGAGATAAAGCTACATTTCTTGGGAAGTTTCCGCCACCACCTCTACTAAAGATATCATTTTGGATACATTCTTCCATGATATTAATAAGTTGATCAGCTGTAAGATTATGTAATTGAATTGCTTGTCGAGTTGTTATATGTATTTTGTTTATATTATATTTAGTTGCTATATGATAGATTGAATTAAGTTGGCTCTTTGATATAACACCCGAAGCTACTCTAAGCCTTATCATAAAGGATTTCTGATCTCTTTGTGCATATATACCATATCCACCAGAAAAACCTTTAAATTCCGTTTTTGAAATTTCTTCATTTAAAAATTTTGTCAAAATATCTTTAAAATTTGGAATTTCATTTAATAATATTTCTTTTAAATTATTCATTTTTCACCTCGAAAATATAGATTTAATTATATTATTGACTAGAATGGATATAATTATTAATTTTAGATTCTAAAAATTATAATGTTTATTATATTATAGCAAAATATATTTAAAAAATGGCAAAAAATATATATAATAAAATTAAATAATGAAGAATTCAAATTTAAAATGAAAGATAAGTAATTAAATTAGACTAGAGATATACATAATAAAATATGTTTTATACTAAATTAGGGGTATTATCAATAAAGCTATGGTTTATAATCAAAAAAGAGATAATAAAGTATTATGAAAAAAGGAAAAGTGTTATGATAAAAGGAATTAATATAATTAAGAAGTTATTTAAAGGTAGATGTAAATATTACAAGAGGAAGTGATTATATGAAATTTATCAAAGATAAACGATATAGAAAACTTGCTATATTAATATCTATACCTATACTGCTTGTAGCTCAATTTTATCTTTTTAAATTTGGCATATTTAGACCAATGATTAAAGGTGCTGAAGTTGAGATTGTGGATGGAGACTATATAAAAGATATAGATAAATTTATAGTTAAACTAAATGATACACTTACTTTATCGAGTGGAGATTATATAAAAGTACCCTCTTATGGAAAACAGCCACATATTTGGTTTAATATATTAGATAAAAGTGGGGTTTTGAAAATTGAAGGTAATAAACTTATAGCTATTAAAGAAGGAATATCATCTGTTGCGATAATGAAAAATAGTCGTATTCTAAAAAAGGCAGACATAAAGGTTGTAGATCCTATAATAAGTTTAGATGTTAATATAGATGGAAATTTAAAATATGTTGGAGATAGTGCAATCATAACATCAGTAGTTGAATCAAACTATAATAGATTTAAAGAAAAAGAAAAAGTTACATATGAAAGTTTAAATAAAGATGTTATAAAAATAACTGATAATAAAATAGAGGCTATTGGTCCAGGAAAAGCAAGTGTATTAGTAAAATCAAAAGATGATATAAAAGTATTTGATTATAATATAAAGGTTAAAGTTGATAAAATAAATATAGAAAATATTTTTGAAATTGAACTTGAAGAGACTAAAAAATTAAAACCAAAGATTATTACAAAACCAAAAAATTTACAACATTCAAAAATAATATATGAATTTGTAGAATCGAAGTTGCCAGTAAAAAGAGCTATAAGATTAGATGATGATGGAACAGTTGTTGGTCTTAGAGTTGGCAGTGAAAAAGTTAGAATAATTTGTGGAGATAAATCAAGAGAAATTAATATTAAGGTAGTTGACAAATCTATAAAAAATAATAAAATAGAAAATTTAAACTCAAGTTATGAAATTATAGATAATAAAGTTATAGTATATCTAGAATGGGATTATTTAGAAAATGTTTATGACTATGATTTATTAGTTAAAAATAACTCATTAAATGAAAATGAGTTTAGTATATATAAATCTATAAAAATAAATAAAGATGAAATTAAAAATAATAGAATAAAGTATACTATAGAAATTGAATTGATAGATGGAAAAGTACCTCATTTAAGTATTAAAGTTATAGGCAAGAGTAATATGGGGTCGACTAAGCCTAGTAACACTATAGAAATAAATGTACAAGAAGATGATATAAAAGAATTAGTAGTTGAAAATTTAGTATATGAGATAGATTATGAAAATAATATAGCAAAACTTAGATGGGACAGTATAAATATTGAAAATATATATTACAATATTTATATTAGAAATAATAAAAATGTTGAAGATGGATTTACTTTACTACAAAATGGAATACAAAAAAATGAATTTACACTTAATATAGAAGAAGATGTAAATTTAGAAATTTATGTAAGAGCTAATCAAAATGATAAATATTCACAAAATAGTAATACTATAATTATAAAAAAATAATATATTATAAAATAAAGATAGATTGGTTTATAAAAATCAATCTATTTTTATCATATATAGAATTTATAAAATATTAAAAATAACCTATTTATATTTAAAAAGTTTAGAAATTTAGAAGATGAATATTGAAATATAATATGCTATAATTTAACCGTATATATAAATTATAAATTTTTACATAAAGGGAGAATAGAGAAATATGTATAAGTACGATAATTTATTATTTGGATGCCCTATTCCTTTTACTATAATCAGGGTAGAAAATAATTCTTATAAAATAGAAGA
>JAVXLU010000129.1:0-6573 GCA_036646635.1 Romboutsia sp. | reverse complement strand
TATTTTAAATATATCTAATTGAAGTTTTATTTTCAATCTAAAGTTTTGTTAAGGTCTTTTTATAATATAATTTTATACGCTTTTCGTCAAGTTAGTCGGCTCAAACTTGACTTTTCATATTAAATAAATCCCTTTTATCTAAGTAATTCCAATATACTCAACTCAAAGTATTATATATATTTTTAATTTTTATATACTCTATTTTAATTTATTTATCAAATTTTGTCGAATATCAAAAAACTGTACCTATGATTCATAGCTACAGTTTTTATTATTGTATATATCTAACAAATACCCTCGGTAAAGTTTTCTAAAATATTTACTATTTCATTTAACTTAGTCTGCTTAATATACTCTATATCTTTATTCTTTATAGACTCTATCAAATAATCTTTTTTCTCTAGTTTTAAATTGTTTGATTTATTGTTTATTTCAGTTCTCGTACTTATATATGTATCTATATCACTTTCTTCACAAGTAGCACATACTTCATTATTTATCCACTTAGTTTCATATCTCTCATTATGTTGGTTTATCTTATCAGTTTCACTTGCTTTAAATTTATCCGTAAATCTTTCTAAAAAATACTTCGGTTGATACCAACTTGATACAACGCTTTCTTTAACTATATTTTGATGTGCTTGCTTCGAATAATGGTCATATTGACATTCATAGCACTTAACAGCTTTACCAATATCCTCTGAATTTATATCTAATACTTCTAATAATTTTTCATCTATAAAATATCCTTCTAATGAATATCTGTCTAATATAACTATACTCTCTTTTATTTTTTGTTGTATTTCCTCTGATGGTTTATTATTTCTTTGATTTATTATTTCATTTGCTAATTCTTCCCTGCGTTTAGAAGATTCCTTTGTATCTGTATCTCTAACTATCAATGTTGGAGTACTAAACCTATTATTTATTAGTAATTCTGCATTTGCATAAAACTTTAAATCTTGGCATTTTCCTGCATCTATTACATTTATCTTTTCACTTAGTCCTTCTTCTATTTTTTCTAATACTATTTCAAATATAGCTTTATCATCTTTTCCTTCTACAAATATAATCCCTTTGTGTGTAAGAATATCATCTGATTTTATACCTAGTTCATCAATAACAACTTTAGGATTTATATCTTCTATTGTAGCTACTCCCTTTTCTTTTATTACTAACTTTATTTGTTCCTTAGATAACTTACTTACTGTTATTGGAGAGTGTGAGGTAAATAAAACTTGATTTGTTTCTGAAATATTAACTAATGTATCAATCATTTTTCTTTGAAGCTTAGGATGAAGATATACCTCTGGTTCTTCAATCAATAATATATAGGTATTTTGTCTCTGTGATATCTTAACATAAGTTTCTAATATAGATAGTATTATCATACTTTGATAACCTGTACCACAGTTTAATATATCACTTTCAATTCCTGTATTTACATCTTTTATTTTAGTTGTAAATGTTGTTCCTTTTGATATATTAACATCTGAATCTATTATTACTTCATAATCATTAGTACCTATAGCTTGATTGTAAAAGTTAGTTATATTTTCTCCTATGGATTTACATCTACTCTTTGTTTCATCAGCTATAACTCTATTTAGCTCTTTATACGATATATTACTACCATCTATCTCAATACTTGTTTGCATCTCATCATCAACCATCTGTATTAATTCTTTTAAGTATGAATTAGCTCCAGCAGTACTTTCATTCTTAGGATCTCTTATAGCTGGTATAACCTTTAATTGTGGTAATAACTGCTTTATATCAGCCTCACTTAATTCTTTTTCATTGCATGTATAAAACTTCTTAGATACATTTTTCCCCTTAGCCGCAATTAATTTAATATAAAATGCATCCTCTTGTATATCATACTTTTCTATGCATTTTGTATGGTTATCATTTCTAGTATCCTCTATTTTTTTTATTTGTTTTTCTATTTTTTCTTTGTTTGATGGTATTGGCTTTTCATTAAATTTTTCATGTAATTCATCTAATTTTTCTTCTTGTTTAATAATCTTATCTTCATACAGTTTTTCTTCTAGATATGATTGTGTAGCTCCATCAAACCATACTTCTATAATTATTTGAGATGCTCCTTTATGAAAATCTAATGCGGTAATAGTTTTTTTGCAACTTGGAAACATACACTGTATAGCATCCATTATTGCTGACTTCCCAGTATTATTTTGACCTATTAATGCAAATAATTTAGAATCTATATCTATTTCACCTGAATCTATAAACGATTTATAATTTCTTACTCTTACTTTATTTATATTCAAATTTATTCCCCCTTTTTCATTCGTAATATTTAAACAAACATTTATTATAATAATCCTTTTTTATACTTATTTAATAACTTTAACATATTCTCCCCTTTATTAATCTTAAAATATATAGCTTTTTATTTTTAAGATAGTCAACCATCCTCTACTGTACTGCTCATTACTAATCTCCTATAGTTATTTTTACTAATACTATTTTACAATGTATTTTGTTAGTAATATACTACGCTTTCACTTTGCCAGTTAATCTGTATAAATTCAGGGTCGTTTTTGCTACTATGCTTATCTGTTCTATACACTCTATTTTTAAAACACTGTAGTACTTCATCACTAAAAATCCCTGTATATGCACCTTCTCTCCCCATTAATATATTTACTGGTACCTTTGAACAGCAAAATTCAATATTGCTTATTTGATTATTATGGGGACAAGTTGATCTCCTATGGCCAGTTATACTACCATGATGTGATATACAGTAATATGTTGTACCTTTTAAATAAGTTGAGCATGTATTTACTTTATCCCATCCTTTTTCTTCTAAGTCTCCAGGGAATACCATGGACTTTTCTCCCAAGTTGAATTTAAAAACCACAGAAGAATTATTAACTTTATTCGCTGGTACAATATCATATGTACTATGTACATTAATATTCTTAGGCTTAGTTCTTAATATAGTTTTATTGGGATATAATATCTCGATTTGCTCAGTACTATTTGAAGATATTGGTTCTATCAAATTTAAATTTAACTTAGTTAATTTTTCAAGTAGTAAATTATACTTAGTTTCAGGCCAAGAGTAGTTTAAATTAATCCATATCTCTGTATTTCTATCTATAATTTCCTGATCTATTAAGTTATTTATTCCATTGAAATGATCATAGTGTGGATGAGTCACAAATAATTTATCTATTTTTATAAAATCTATATTTAGTTGTGATTTTATAAATTTAAAACATGATTGTATATTTTTTCTGTAATTAACTTTATTTCTAAAATCAAATTCAGAACAATCTATCATCCAAATCTTATACTCATCATTTTCTTTGAATACTATGATACTGCAATTTCCATGCCCTACATTTATATGATATGAATATACATCACTAGTTAAGTTTGAATCATACTTCTCTGGTTTTGTATATTTTTTAATTAATTTACCTCTATAATTATTATTATTTAATATTTGAGTTTTAGCCCTTATATCTTTATTAGCAGGAATATATGTACCAATAGCAGTATGATTACATTTATTTTCTAAATATACAAAACTACCTTCTTTGATATTTAAATCTTCTAATACTTTTTCTAAACTATCATTGCCTCTTGAGTTACTTATATTATGTTCTAAAACTATTGACTCAACTTCACTTATATCCTCACTCTTCAATATTTTAAATAAATTTACTCTAATCTCTGATTTCTCATGCTCATCTAAAAGTATATCATTTACAAAAAATAAGTCTTTCTCCATATTTATGCCCCTATCTTAAAATGTAATTTATCGTATTTATTTTCTGATTATTTTACTATCGATAATATATACTCCCTATCAAGCCAAAAGCTCTTTTTTACATGACTTCTACCATCTGGTAATAAATATGTATCATTCTTATTTTGAGCATGAGGTCTTGTATGGCAAAACTTATTAAACGTAGATCCTGGTAAATTATCATAGGTTTTACTTCCTCTAACCTCAATCTCTAATCCTTCTCTTATAACTCTAACAGTTTCTTCCCAAGTATCCTTTAACTTAGAATCTAAAACCCTTAAAGGCATATTCCATAGCTTTATCTTATGCAGCCTTAAATTATCATCCTTATCATATTTAAATACCACAAACAAATACTTCTGCTCTGCAAATAAATCTCTAAGCTCTGACTCATCCCATGTTTCATTTATTATTTCAGTATATTTGAAAGTCTTAAAAGACATATGCTCTTTAATCTTTCCATTCTTCTCAATACGTATCGTTTTAAGCTTTATATTTGCCTTTGAGAACTCTTCTATGGCACTGTCTAAATCTTTTACATTACTATCATTAATCCCTAAAATCCGACTGCATATCATCTGAACATAATTTTTAGGAAGCTTATTACTTTTAGCATATAAATTAATATCTAATTCACTACAAATTTCATCTATGCTCTTTTTATAAAACGGTGTAAACTTCTCTTCTAAAACTTCTTCTAGTCCTTTTTTAGTATCTTTCAAAATACTATAAGACTTTTCTCCATTTTCACCAAAATGCTTTCTAAGTAAATAAGTCATATAAGATGACTTTAAACTATAAGCTCTCTGCATCGCTAACTTATCAGAGAATGGCTGCTCTCTTAAAGAATTTTTATTAGCGCCCTTTGAACAAGCTCCTAAATAGTTAGTATCAGCTTCTGATATCTCATGAGCTTTACCTTCTCTTATTTTAGTAACTATAGTCTGCCAGTCATCTCTTATAACTCTTAAATCTTCTTCTGAAAACTCATGTAGCATAACATCAGTTATATTATAATCCTTCTTCTCTAGCTCTTTTTTCCACTCATAAAAGACTAATAATAGCTTTTCATTTTTACTCCAAAATGAGCTAGTTTCAAAGGTTTTATTGTACTCTTCCATATAGTTTATAATATTTAAAACTAATCTTTCTTTAGCTGATATAGTCTTATTTTTGTTTATTTTATATGGCGTAACCTTAAGCTCCACACCTACATGAGAAAAGTCTGCCTCTGCCTTAGAATTAACTTCATACCCAAAGTAACTTTCCTCAACAACTTGTCCTAAGTTACCTTTTCCACCGTTATTTTCTAATCTATAAAACTGGTCTATATCTCCAAAAGTTTTGCCTCTTATATTTTTAGCATACTCAACTATTGAGTCTATTGATTTATCATTGTAATTCACTTTTTTACTTCCCCCATATCACTTTTATGTACTTTACATTAATTTATACCTATACTATATATATCAAATTTTTTATTGGGGGTACATATTTAATGGCATATTTTTGGTTAGAAGCTGACGAAGACGTTAACGAATGGAAATCTAAGAAAAAAGGAACTTTAAGTATTGGAGATCAATATTTTTTTAATAATGCAAATATAATTTTAGGACAAGACCCCGAATTTGCAGATGTATTAATATCCAATCTAACTAGTGAAGTAGATATTATTCCTACGGTTAGAAGTAAATCAGAAGGAAAATCAAAAGGTTCAAAATACTACAAAGGAATAAATATTGATAACTTCAATAAATCTTTAAGAGTGAATTTAAATTCTAATCCTAACTTACTTTTTGAAGTCTACAATGAAGATGGTATTTTTTATACTTCAAATTCAAAAAAGGGGTTTGATTTTGCTAGCATAGACACAACACATAACTTAATTAACCTTTGGAATTTATGCTATGGCAGAAGGTCCTTACATGATGGGCAATCTCATTGGAACAAATCATTAGAAAATAATGATTTTATAAGAGTTGCATCAGAATCAGAAGGAATTGATTTAGAATCATTTAAAAAAGGTACTGATATGAAAATAATAAAAAGTTCGCTTACTATTCTAGGTGAGCTTCAATTTGGAAATTGGGGGCTAGCATATAGAGACTTATTTAAACTACTACATGCTGATGCAAATTCAGGAGTAGACTTATTTGTATATGTTACCGCTCATAATAACTTATTATCTTATGCTAGTGATAATGTTGTTTCTTATGAGAAAACCATAAAAATATTAAATGAATTTTCTAACCTTATAAAAGTACCTATTTGGGTAATTGGTTTAGATATAACTATCTAATAATATAAAGATAGAGTAAACTACAAATTGTAGCTTACTCTATCTTTATATTATTTAGTTATAGCAACTTCTCTTAATCCTAAGTCACCATCTTCATCTTTGTATATGCCTAGTATTGTATTTCCCATCTTTTCAACTAATCCAACAACTAAAGCATTACCCATACAGAAATATCTAGCTCTCTCTGTCATTCCTGTATTGGTCCAGTTATCTCTAAAACCATTTAGTCTTTCAGCTTCTACCGGAGTTAATTTTCTTAATCTACCAGTTGCAGGGTCTTCTACTACATGAGAACTCCTATTTACAGAAGCTTCACTTGTAAGCATAGTTCTAGCAGCTCTATCTATATGATCAGGAAATGCTAATGCACCTTCACTAAATACATACTCATGACCTGTTTTACTAACTCTATTAATTCTCTTAGCTGCCTTAGGAGCTTTCCATTTTTCTAATATAGCTTCATCCGTATCTATATAATATTTTTCAT
>JAVXLU010000128.1:3880-6577 GCA_036646635.1 Romboutsia sp. | reverse complement strand
GAAGATGGTTCAGGAACTAGAGATGGCTTCCAAGAAAAAGTTGGATTTGAATCAGAAGAATTAATAAAAGATGCTCAAATAAGTGATGGTTCAGGAAATATAAAATCAACAGTTGAAGGAAATGAAAATGCAATAGGATATATATCTTTCGGATATGTAGATGATGCTGTAAATGGATTAACTATCGATGGTGTAGAATTAACGTCAGAAAATGTAAAATCTAAAAAATATCCAATAGCAAGACCATTTATATTAGTTAATGCAGAAGGTAAGATATCAGAACAAGGAACGAGTTTAATAGAATTTATATTAAGTGATGAGGGACAAAAAATAATAGAAGGTAAAGGCTTCATAAGCATAAAATAGATAAATACCCTACGAAAATAGACTATCTCAAATTTGAGATAGTCTATTTATTTTGTAAAAAAGTTTGATTTAACATAGTTTTAATATAAGTATAGGAATTAAGATATCTATTGTTAAAAATGTTAAGTGATTTTACCTTTACTTAACATAAATCTAATATAGATTTAACGTTAAAAATGTATTATATGTATGTAGGGATTAAGAAAATAGTTTATTAAATATAAAATGTTTAAAGGAGCGATTGATTATGTTAGTTAAGTCTCGATTAGTAAATTCAAAGAACAGAGACAATGGAAATAAAAATAAATATGTTATAGAAAAAGTATCAAAAAATATATTCTTTATAAGTGCACTAATAGCAGTTTTAAGTTTATTTTTAATAATAGGATTTGTATTTTATAAAGGGTTAACACCATTTATATTAAAGGGGTATTCTTTCGGTGAATTTTTAACAGGAACTGATTGGTTACCGACAAAAGATAAGTTTGGAATATCATCAATGGTAGTGGCATCAATTATAGCCACAGTAGGAGCTTTAATTATAGGAGTTCCGATTGGGATATTAACATCTGTATTTATAGCAGAAGTAGCTCCAAAGAAATTAGCAAAAATAATATCTCCTGCAGTTGAATTATTAGCAGGTATACCATCAGTTCTATATGGAATATTTGGTTTAGCATTTATAGTTCCAGCTATACAAAATACATTTAATCTGCCTAAAGGGCAAAGTCTTTTAGCTGTAATATTAGTTTTAGCAATTATGATGTTACCAACAATAATATCAGTATCAGAAACAGCTATAAGAGCAGTACCCAAAGCATATAAAGAAGGATCATTAGCACTAGGTGCCTCAAAAATAGAAACTATATTCAAAGTTGTATTACCAGCAGCAAAATCAGGTATATTAGCAGCAGTTGTTTTAGGTGTAGGTAGAGCGTTAGGAGAAACAATGGCAGTAATACTTGTAGCAGGAAATTCTCCAGTTATGCCATCATCTTTAATGGATAGTGTTAGACCACTTACAACTAATATAGCATTAGAAATGGGATACGCATTTGGAACTCATCAAGAAATGTTATTTGCAACAGGAGTTGTGCTATTTACATTCATATTAATATTAAATTTAATACTAAATAAACTTTCAAACAAGGCGGTAGGTTAATATGAGAAAGTTAAAAGAAAATATATTGAAATCATTAATTTATTTATCAGCAGGATTTACAGTATCAACATTAATAGTAATTGTAGGATATATATTTATTAAGGGAATTGGAGGAATAAATCCAACATTTTTATTTAGTGATTATTCTTCATCAGGTGGTGGTGGAATATTACCAATGATAGTAACAACAATATATATGGTTGCACTTTCAATAGGGGTTGCAACACCTATTGGTATTTTATCAGCTATATATTTACAGGAGTACGCTAAAAAAGGAAATATGGTAACTGTGATAAGATTTGCAACAGAGAGTTTAGCAGGTATACCGTCTATAATATATGGATTATTTGGAGGAATCTTCTTCATGTCTACATTAAAAATGGGATATTCAATATTATCAGGAGCATTAACAGTCTCTATAATAATATTACCAGTAATAATAAGGACTACAGAAGAAGCATTAAAAACAGTACCTCAAAGTTACAGAGAAGCATCTCTAGCATTAGGTTCAACAAAGTTTCAAACTTTGTACAAAGTAATATTACCAAGTGCAATACCAGGAATATTATCAGGACTGATATTATCAGTAGGTCGTGTTATAGGTGAGTCAGCTGCAATACTATTAACAGCTGGTACGGTTGCTCAAATGCCGGGTACAATCTTTGATAGTGCAAGAACATTAACTGTTCAAGCATATCTATTAACTAAAGAAAAAGGTGATATATCAGGAGCTGCTAGTATAGGTGTTGTTTTAATAATAATGGTATTATTATTAAATACAATAGCAAAAGTTCTTGCAAAGAAATTAAATAAGGCAAATTATTAAATAAATTTTACGAGGTGTAAAAATGAATTCAAATAATGAGATGAAATTAAAAATAAGAAACTTAGATTTATTTTATGGTGATAATCAAGCACTAAAGAAAATAAATATGAATATAAAAGAAAATAAAGTAACAGCATTAATAGGCCCATCAGGATGTGGAAAATCAACTTTTTTAAGAACTTTAAATAGAATGAATGATCTTATAGATAATGTAACCATAAAAGGCAATGTAGAAGTTGACGGAGAAGACATATATAAAAGTGAAGATGTTATAAAATTACGTACAAAGGTAGGTATGGTATTTCAAAAGCCAAATCCATTCCCAATGAGTATATATGACAAT
>JAVXLU010000128.1:0-3857 GCA_036646635.1 Romboutsia sp. | reverse complement strand
GATAAAATAGTTGAGGAAAGTTTAAAAGGTGCGGCTATATGGGATGAAGTAAAAGATAGATTAAAATCATCTGCACTAGGACTATCAGGAGGGCAACAGCAACGTATATGTATAGCTAGAGCAATTGCTATGAAACCTGAAGTAATCTTAATGGATGAGCCAACATCTGCATTAGATCCAATATCAACTTTAAAAGTAGAAGAGTTAATAGAAGCATTAAAAGATGAATATACAATTGTAATAGTTACACATAATATGCAACAAGCAGCTCGTGTTTCTGATGAAACTGCATTTTTCTTAAATGGAGAAGTAGTAGAATTTAGTGATACAAAAACAATGTTTACTAGCCCAGATGATAAGCGTACAGAAGATTATATAACAGGGAGATTTGGTTAAAATTCATAATAAATTCAGAAGGAGCTTTAATAATGGTTAATACGAGTTTAGAATTAGATATAAACACACTTAAGCAGTATACAATAAAAATGCTACAAAAATCAGAAAGAGCACTAGCATCATCTATAGACTGTATGATTAGAAAAGACTTAGAAGGTTCTAAGATAGTTATGAAACAAGATGATGAAATAAATACATTAAGAGAATATATAATAGATAGAAGCATTGAATTAATGGCATTAAAACAACCTATGGCAAGAGATTTAAGATATGTTTATGCATTAGGAAATATAGCTTTAGAATTAGAAAGAGTAGGCGATTATGCAGCAAATATAGCATCTGAAACTTTAAAAATAGGAAATGAACCTTATATAAAAGAATTAATAGATATACCTAAAATGGCAGATGAGTGTAGAGAGATGCTTTTATCAGTACTTAGAGCATTAGAAAATGAAGATGGAAAATTAGCATATGATACAGCTTTAAGAGATGAAAAAGTTGATAGTTTATATGAAAAAGTTCACTCTGATTGTTTGAATATAATGAATGAAAATCCATCTACGATTAATCAAGGTGTAAGACTTTTATTTGTAGGAAGATATTTAGAGAGAATTGGAGATCATACAACTAATATATGTGAAAAAGTTATTTATGCAATTAAGGGTGAAATGATAGAGATAGGATAAGACGAAAGTCTTATCCTATTTTTGATATCTAACTACTACCAATATTATAAGTAATCAATTATACTATAAGAGGACAAAATAATAGATAAACTGTAACATGGAATTTAGGAGGCAAATAGTTGAAGTTAGAAAAACTAGGAATGCGAACGATTAAAAGTGGTATAGCTGTAACATGTTGTGTAATAATTGCTAAGTATTTAGTACAAAATCCAATGTATTGTGCAGTAGCTTGTATAATATCCGTACAAGATACAGTAAGAGGATCATTAAAAGCTGGATTTGGTAGAGTAAAAGGAACTATTATTGGAGGAATAATAGGATTCCTATTAGTACTTATTCAACCTAAAGATCCCATATTGTGTGGTATCGGTTCAATTATAACTATATATTTATGTAATATTTTAAAAATAAATTCTGCTATAACAGTAGCAAGTGTAACATTTATATCTATATATTTAGGAGTTATAGAAGTAAATCCTGCTATATATTCATTTAACAGAGTACTAGATACTTCTATAGGAGTTATAATAGGTATATTTATAAATTATATAATAGTGAGACCTGATTATTTAGAAAGTTCTAAAAAAGAGTTAAAAAAATTCGAAAGATTAACATTACAATCAATAGAACTTAAAATAATAGATAAAGAAAGATTTAATATACTTAAGTTAGAAAAAGAAGTAAAAAAATTAGAAAATATATATTCTAAGCTTATAGATGAATTAAAATATACTAAAGATGATATTAATACAGATAAAGTTGAAACAACTATGAAGATATGTAAAGAAATATATTTCCATATGCAGTCGATAGAATTATTAGAAAAAAAATTATACTTGAATGAAAAAAATTATAATAATTTAAAAAAGTTATATAGTATAGATAATATAGATTGGGAGATTAATGAAGAAAAAAGTCCTGTATTTAATTATCATTTAAGTAAAATAATAGAAGAAGTAAATATGCTTAATGATATAAATAATTCAAATTATTAATTTTATAAAAAATGCTCTTTCTTTATTTTAAAAAAAATAAAGAAAGAGCATTTTTTATAAAATACAAGCATAATAATTGAAGAGTGAGTTTAAATAAATTTAGTATAGATGCAAGAATAAATATTAATTTAAATGACAATAGAAAAAGGAATTATAGGAGAGGGAGATTTAGGGGATGAAAAACAAATCGAATAAAACAATTCTTATAGTTATAATAAGTTTAATTTTAGTAAGTACTGTAATAGCATTTAAAATTTTAATTAAAGAAGACACAAAAGAAAGTAGTGTATATAGTAAGAATAGTACTATATTAAGAAATATAGAAAATAAAACTTTATCTAATATAATAGATGAATCGACAGAAGAAATATATAAAGGTCCAAGACCAAGCCCTGAAAAAGTTGCATACATAACAATAGATGATGGACCATCTAAATACACAAATGAAATATTAGATATTTTGAAAAAAAATAATGTATATGCTACATTTTTTATGATAGAAGGAAATATGAGAACATACTCAGATGAATTAAAAAATATAGAAAAAGAAGGGCATAGTATAGGATTTCATAGTATAACCCATGATATAAAACAACTATATAAAACACCTGAAGCAACATTAGAAGAATTTAAAACTTGTAATGATACTTTTTATAATATAACAGGAGAAGTATCAAACTTAATAAGATTACCATATGGAAGTAAACCTTATATGCCAGATGAATCGTATAAAATATTGACTGATAATGGTTATTTAATGTGGGATTGGAATTTAGATACAGAAGATTGGAGAGCAACAACTGATAATATATTAAGTAATGTATTGTATTATGGAAGAGATAAACAACACATAGTGCTTTTAATGCATGAAAAGGAACAAACGGTAAATGCACTAGATGGTATGATAAAAATCTTAAAAGAAAGAGGATATACTATATTACCAATCACAGAAAGTACAAAAGTTAGAAACTTTTGGAACAAAAATTTATAAAAAAAATTTATATCTAATTAATATTATTATAAGTAATTGACAATAATAATATTAATTAGATATAATTAATTAATAAATAAAAAACTGTGATAAAGAGGAGTATGTAGATACTACTAAAAGAGAGGAAAACTCATTGGCTGAAAAGTTTTCTAAGTATAGGTTTGCAGAAGGTAGCTTTTGAGTTTCTAAACTGAACTAACAGTAAGTTTAGACGGGTGGAATCGTTAAATTCTATTGAGAGCCAAAATTATGGAGTATATCATAATTATGGAATTAAGGTGGTAACGCGAGCTTTTCGTCCTTATTTAAGGATGAAGGGCTCTTTTTATATGTTAATATATTATAAATATTTATATATATAAATTGGATAAATCTTATATTAAATAAAAAACTAATTATATCAGAAGGAGGCAATATTATGGAAAATACAAACTTATCAAAAACGTATAATCCTAAGGACTTTGAGTCAAGACTTTACTCAAAATGGCTAGAAGATGGACTTTTTAAATCTAAGCCAAATCCAGAAAAAGAACCATTTACAATAATGCTACCACCGCCTAACATAACAGGGCAATTACATATGGGGCATGCACTTGACCATACATTACAAGATATACTTATAAGATGGAAAAGAATGGACGGTTATGAAACTTTATGGCAACCAGGAACTGACCATGCTTCTATAGCAACAGAGGTTAAAGTTGTTGAAAGAATAAAAGAAGAAGAAGGAAAGACTAAGTACGAATTAGGAAGAGAAGAATTCCTAAAGAGAGCTATGGACTGGAAAAA
>JAVXLU010000127.1:0-6619 GCA_036646635.1 Romboutsia sp. | reverse complement strand
AGCAAGAACAATAAGAATACCAGTTCATATGGTTGAAACAATAAATAAATTAATAAGAGTATCAAGACAATTACTTCAAGAATTAGGAAGAGATCCAAAGCCTGAAGAAATTGCTAAAGAAATGGAAATGACTGAAGAGAAGGTAAGAGAGATAATGAAAATAGCTCAAGACCCAGTATCTTTAGAAACTCCAATAGGTGAAGAAGAAGATAGTCATTTAGGAGATTTCATACCAGATGATGATGCACCAGCACCAGCAGAAGCAGCTGCATACTCATTATTAAAAGAACAAATAGAAGAAGTATTAGGTTCATTAAATGAAAGAGAACAAAAAGTATTAAAATTAAGATTTGGACTTGAAGATGGAAGAGCAAGAACTCTTGAAGAAGTAGGTAAAGAGTTTGATGTTACTAGAGAAAGAATAAGACAAATTGAAGCTAAAGCATTAAGAAAATTAAGACATCCAAGTAGATCTAAAAAACTTAGAGATTACCTAGACTAAAATTAAAATAATAAAAAATTCGCCTTTAAAAGAGGCGAATTTTTTTAAGAAATGGAATAAAGTTATAAAATGAAAGGATGATACATTTGAAATTAACAGATAGATTATTAAAAATAGCATCATTAGTGACTAAAGGAAAAAGAGTGGCAGACATAGGAACAGACCATGGATATATACCTGTTTATCTATTAAATAAAGGATATATAGACTTTGCAATACTTGCAGATGTAAATAAAGGTCCACTTGAAAATGCAAGAGGTGAAGTAAAACATAATAAACTTTTAAATAATGTAGATTTAAGACTAGGTTCAGGTATAGAAGTACTTGAAGTTGGGGAAGTAGATGAAGTAATAATAGCGGGTATGGGTGGAATATTAATAAGTGAACTTTTAGAAGCTAAGTCTGAGGTAGCTCATTCAGTAGATAAGTTAATACTTCAACCTATGCAAGCTCAAGATGAACTTAGAAAATATCTTTTAAATAATGGATATGAAATACTTGATGAAGTATTAGTAAAGGAAGATTTTAGAATATATGAAATAATAATAACTAAATATACAGGTAATAATACTCTTTTAGATGATGAAATATATTATAAAATAGGTAAAAAACTTATAGATAATAAAGATATTTTACTTAATGAATTTATAGATAAAAGAATATTTAAATATAAATCCATAATAGAAAAATTAGAAGGTAAAAGCGGTGAATCTATAAATAAGAAAAGAGAAGAAAGCATACTTGTAATAAATGAGCTTGAAAAATTAAAATAATACAAAGTATATGGAGATGTAAATATGAAACTAAAAACTCTTATAAAAAAAATAGAAACTAAATACCCTTTAAATTTAGCTTATGATTGGGATAATGTAGGTATTTTAGTAGGAGATTTTGATTTAGAAGTAAAAAATATAATGGTTAGCTTAGAGGCTAATGAAAAAGTAGTAGAAGAAGCAATAGATAATAATATAGATTTAATAATAACTCATCATCCTTTTATTTTTAAAAAAATGAATAAAATAAATACATCAGATTTAAAAGGAAGATTAATATATAAACTAATAAAAAATGATATAGCCCTTTACTCAATGCACACAAACTTTGATATAGCATTTGATGGACTTAATGACTATTTTATGGAAAAGATAGGGTTTGAAAATTCTAAGGTCCTAGATGTTACAAATAGTGAAGTTTTATATAAACTTGCAGTATATGTACCAGTTGATCATGTAGAAGTAGTAAAAGATGCTCTAGGAAAGTCTGGAGCAGGTCATATAGGCAATTATAGTCATTGTACATTTGATATTGAAGGTATAGGAAACTTTAAGCCACTATATGGATCCAATCCATATATAGGTAATAAATATGAAATAGAATCTATTAATGAGGTTAAAATAGAAACAATAGTTCCACAAAAAAAAATAGGCGGAGTAATAAGCAAAATGATAAGTGCTCATCCATATGAAGAGGTGTCTTATGATTTATATAAACTTGAGAATAAAGGTAATTCAGTAGGGATTGGAAGAATTAGTAAACTAAGTGAGAACACTACATTAGAAAAATTATCCAACTTAATAAAAGAAAAGTTAAATATGAAACATATACGAATTGTAGGAAATTTAGATACATCAATAAGCAAAGTAGCACTAGTAACTGGTTCTGGAGCTGATATGGTTAAAAAATCACAGAGACAAGGAGCACAAGTTTTAATAACAGGAGATGTAAAATATCATGATGCTCAAGATGCACTGGATATGGGAATGAGTATAATAGATTGTGGACATTTTGAAACAGAAGATATTTTTAAAGATGTAATGAAAATATTTTTAGATGATATTGAAGAAATTAATGTAATTAAAAGTGAAGTATATTTAAATCCATTTACAATAATATAAAATTAAATGTAAAAGAGATATAATTAATATGATTATATCTCTTTTACATTTAATTTTATATATAAAAATTTATCATATTTTGTTTAATATAGTTATAAATTATATAAAGAATGATTCAATAAGAATAAAAAAGAGAACTATAAATAATAATACGGTAATTACTAAAAAAACTTTTCCTATTGGAGTAGCAATATTCATAGTCCATCCTATGCCGAATTTCTTTTGGACCATAAAAGATGGATCATTAGGATTATTATAGATACATCCTAATATCCAATAATCTTCATCATCATCTGGAGTATATGATGAAGTAGATTTTGAATTTGGAGATTTTATGTAAATAATAATTAAATAAATAGTAGATAAAATAGTAACTAAGATAGAGAATATTGCAACTAGTATATTTAAATTTGGACCATGAATAAAAGCGATAAGTCCATTTGTAAGAATTAAAATAGTAGAAAGCATTATAGCTAAAAAAGCATACCCAACCTTATTTAGATATTTAATATTGTTTATTCTACTTTGTTCAATATTTTCTGTGTCTATTCTAACTCTAGATTTTATAGAGCTAATAGATATAAATGATAATATTATGCTTAAAATAAATTGAATACCTATAATGCATAAAATAGTTAAGTAAGATTTCTTTATAAAACTATCTGCAACTCCAAAAAAATTCCAATGAATAGGTACTATATCTGAAATATTATTATACTTATATAAAGTATAAATAGATGCTAGAGATATTATAAATACTGGTAATAAATAAATATATCTAAATTTTTTAATAAGTTTATCTCTTTCGTTTATAAATTTAATATCTATTACTGATTTTGAAGATAAATTTATATTATTAATACCATTAAAATTCAATAAATTATACTTTAATTCTTTAGCTTTATTATGAATTTTAAAATATAGTAAAAATTGATAAGTTATAATAGTTAATATAAAAAATATAGAGGCAAAATAACCTTTATCAAGTATAAATATAAATAATAAACACATAGAAAATATAATGAAAACTCCTATACTTAAAAGCTTTTTATACTTTCTATTTAATGATTGAAATTCATCTTTATTTATATATTCTTGTGTGATTGAAACACCAAAAAATTGCTTATTCCCTGTAAGTGATTGCATGTTATAAAAAAGAAGATATAAAATAATTACATGCGGAGCCAACATCATTAACGAACCAAGTTTACTCATTGTATTTCACCTCATAATTATCAAATAAATTTGAACTTAATTCCATGAATTCATATTTATCCATTCCAGATAAATAGCATCTAGCTATTAATAGTTCTAAATCTAATTTGTTATTTGTGCTAGTAGGAGTATTCTCCTTTATAGGTAGATTTGCAACTATAGCACCTTTTCTTCTATCAATATTTAAAAATCCCTCATCTTTAAGCGCATTATAGGATTTATTAACTGTATGAAGATTAACACCTATAGTTTCAGCCATACTTCGAACAGATGGAAGAGATTCATTTATTTTCAAATCACCTTTGGCAATGGCTTTAATAATTTCGTTACAAATTTGTGTATAAATTGATTTATCACTATTAAAATCTAAATTTAAAATCATATAGTCACCTCCTAAAATACTATGTGTTATATATATAATATAATGAATCTAGTAAAAAAACAATAATAGTATTATAAATATTAAATATAATAAAACCTCAACATAGGAAGAGGTTTTATAATTTATTTAATATTATTTTGAAGTAATTTTTTTATATCATAAACAGCAGCTTCAATTAAAGTATCAGCTTGTTCTCTTGAGATTTTTTTATTTGAAAGTTCTACTAGCTTATTAATAGCTAATTCTTTTTTATCAATTCCAGCTAATAGAGGATTTAATTGTTCGATAGACATAACAACTTTTTTAGATAAATCGTAATAGTATTTTGTTTTTTCTGTACCTATTTTTTGATTTAAAAAATTTATTAAATAATATCCTCCTATAGTGATAACAATACTTACTACACTTAATATTAAATTAAATAAAGTTGAATCCATTAAAATAACCTCCTTCCTAATAAAATCCAATAAATGTAATTTGAAAATAGTATAATTATTATTTGAATAATACAAATACTATAGTTATAATATATGACAATTACAAAGGAGAAGTGCTATGATAAAATATTTACTTAAGAGAAAAATGAAAAAAGAAGTTGAAGAAAATGGTAAAAAAATATTAATTTATTCAGGAGCAGTGCTTACAGGTGTAGGAGTTTATGTATCATATAGAGCTATGAAAAAATATAAACAAAATAAATCAGAAGAAGATGAAAGATATTTAGAAGATGAGTATGAAATTTATAATTATGAGGATTATGATGAGGAAAATTATAAAAATAAATTAGATAAAGATAAAGATGAATTAGAGGAAAAAATAGAAGATTTTAATTCAAGAAGAATAAATAATAAAAATTGTCCTCATGCATCTAAAGAAGAAATACAAGAACATTTAAATAAGGTAGAAGATACTAAAAATAATACAGAAATAAATCCAGGAGAATATAAAGAAGAAAAATATGATAAATATAATTATTATGAAGATGAATTAAGTAAAGAAGATTAATAATAAAAATAGAGAGTGTCTCAAAATGATTTTTTATGGTCATTAGAGTCACTCTTTTGTCTAAGAGAAGATTCAATTTTAATATATATAAGTGGGTATGATGTGAAAATGATATTTGTATTTAAGCTGAAGATATAAGAAGTAAAATATCTTATAAATATTAATAAGTATATAAAATAAAAAAAGAGTTCCTCAAAATGATTTGACAATCATTAGAGGAGCTCTTATGTATTTTAATGACCAGTCAAATCACTTTCACTAAATTTAGCTTTTAAAGGTGCTAAAATTTTATTTAATGGTTTTTTTAATATTGCAGAAATAGGAAGTAATATTACTATAAATAGAGCAAGTATAATTAAATCTTTATTTAAGTTAGGTGCATAAACGCCACCAACAGCCTCCCTCATTGCAGATATTGCATAAGTAAAAGGTAAGAATGGATTAACTATTTGGAAAAACTTTGGCGTAACTTGTATTGGGAAAGTTCCACCTGATGCAGCAACTTGTATTACTAATAATACAATTCCGATTGCTTTACCAACATTTCCAAGTAAGGATACTAAAGAATAAACGATTGTAGTAAATATTATGCTTGTAAATATTGATATTCCAACTAGTAATGCAGGGTTTTCAACTGATACTTTTAGTAAATAGATATCTCCTAAACTAACTATAAGTGCTTGTATTACTGTTATACTTAAGAATGTAAGTCCTCTACCAAAATATACTTCTATAGGATTAAAGTTTCCTTGAACCTCGGTAGAAAGAAGCGATACAAGTAATAAAATTCCTACCCATAAACAAAGTACTGTATAAAAAGGAGTCATACCAGAACCGTAATTTGCCATAGGATATAATTTTTCAGTAACTAAATTAATAGGTTCTTTTAAGAAATTAGCTTGTTTAATAGCATCATTTTTTAATAGTGATATTAGTTCGCTCATATCATCGCTATTATTTATTTTATTCATAGCAGAAACTAACTCATCTACTATAGACTTAGCCATTGGTATTTTTTCTTTGATAAATTCTACATTATCTTTAGCACTTCCAGAAAATTCTAAAGATGTATTTAAGATATCTTCAACTTTAGGGAGTTTAGCTTCAGCATTTTCTAATATATCTATGGCCTCATTAGCTACATTTAATCCTTGTTTAAATATAGAATTTATAGGATTTATAATTTGTGAATCAAAATTATTTAATATACTTGAAGATATATTATTTATATCATTAGTAACTTTAAGTATCTTATTTAAATTATCAAATGATGGTTTTTGGCCTGAGGCTATTTGGTCTTTAATAATATTTAATGAACTAAGTGAAGTATTAATTTTAGTATTAATACTTTGAAGCTGAGCAATGGCATCTTTAAGTGGATGTCCTGGAGTTATTTTATCTAATTTACTTAAAAAATCAACTAAGGTTTTAGTAGTAGATGATAAGTTAGATAATTTAGTTTGTAAGCTATCTACTATAAGAGGAGCATCCTCAGCACCTTTGTTAAGAGCATCTATCAAAGTTGATATAGATTTAGATGCCGATGAAGATACACTAGAAATTATATTTAAATCATCTTTTATAACAGGTACAATTTTATCTAAGCTACCTTTAGTATTA
>JAVXLU010000126.1:0-6624 GCA_036646635.1 Romboutsia sp. | reverse complement strand
ATGTTGATATAAGAAGTTATACAATAATATACAAGGCTATAGAAGATGTTCAAGCTGCTATGACTGGAATGCTTGATCCAGAATATAGAGATGAAGACACTGGTAAAGCTGAAGTAAGAGAATTATTTAAATTATCAGGAGTAGGAACTATAGCAGGGTGTTATGTAACTACTGGTAAGATATTTAGAGGTTCTAAAGTAAGAATAGTTAGAGATGGAATAATAATCCATGAAGGTCAATTAGCTGCACTTAGAAGATTTAAAGATGACGTTAAAGAAGTTAATACTGGATATGAATGTGGTATGACTTTCACAAACTATAGTGACTTAAAAGAAGGCGATATAGTTGAAGGATATATAACTAAAGAAATAGAAAGAAAATTAAAATAGATATAAAGAGGTCGATATAATGGCATCATACAATAGAACTAAAAGAATAGCTGAAGAAATAAGAAAAGTAGTAAGCACAATGCTTATAAGCGGAATAAAAGACCCTAGAATAACATCTATGGTAAGTGTAACGGATGTAGAAGTTACAAATGATTTAAGTTATGCTTATGTATATGTAAGTATTTTAGGTGGAGATGAAGAATCTAGTTTAAAAGGTTTAAGAAATGCAGTTAGCTATATAAGAAGAGAAGTAAGTAGAAATGTAAAGTTAAGACATACTCCACAAATAATATTTAAAATTGATGATTCTATTAAAAATGGAATGTATATGTCTGATTTAATAAGAAAAGTTAATAGTGAAAATAAGGAAGTATCTATTAACACAGATGAAGAAAACAATGATAACTAATATTAATAATATCATAGACTATATAAATGGAAGTAACGACTTTGTCGTTACTTCTCATGTTAGTCCTGATGGAGATAATATTGGTTCAACTCTTGCAATGTACTACTCTCTAAAAAAGCTGGGAAAAAACGTTTCTTATATACTAGATGATATACCTCCATTAAATTTAAGATTTTTAACTAAAGATATAAGTATATTAAAATCACAAGAAATAGACATAGAAAATTATAGCTTAATATCTCTTGATTGTGGAGATAGAAGTAGGATATGTGTCAGTGAAGAAATAAAGACAAATGCAAAAACATTAATTTGTATAGATCATCATGCAAGTAATGATTCTTATGGTGAATTTAATTATATAGATGCTGGTGCATCATCAACTTGTGAACTTGTTTATAATATATTAGTGAGATTTGAAAAAAATAATAATATTGAATTAATTGATGAAAAAGTAGCTACATGTCTTTATACAGGGCTTGTAACAGATACAGGAAACTTCTCTTATTCAAATGCACATCCAAGTAGTTTTGACATGGCTAAGAAACTTTTATTAAAGAATGCACAAAAAGAAAATATAATACAAAGTGTTTTCCAAAGTAATCCATATAATTATTATAAATTATTAGGTGAAGCTTTAAATACATTGGATATAATTGATAAAAAAATAGCGTGTATAAATATTACAAAAGATATGTTAAAAAGAAATGTAATAAGCTTTAATGATATAGATGGAATAACTTCATACACTAGAGATATTGAGGGTGTAGAAGTCGGGATACTTATTAAAGAAAAGAAAGAAAATGAAGTTAAAGTTAGCTTAAGATCTAAAAGTTATGTTGATGTTAGCAAGATAGCACAAAGTTTTGGTGGTGGCGGCCATGTAAGAGCTGCTGGATGTACTATTTATGATAGTGTAGAAAATACCAAGAAAAGAGTATTAGAAGCAGTACTAAAATCAATCCAGGGTGATGCATATGAATAAAATAGTAAATATAATAAAGCCTACAGGTATGACATCTCATGATGTTGTATATGCTGTAAGAAAAATATTAAACATAAAAAAAATTGGACATACAGGTACCCTTGACCCAGATGCGTCAGGGGTATTACCTATATGTATAGGAAAAGCTACAAAAGTAAGTGAACTTATATTAGATAAGGATAAGTCTTATATTTGTGAATTGACACTTGGTATAAATACAGATACATATGATTCTTCAGGAGAAATTTTACAACAAATAGATAAATTTGAGGTAACTAAAGAAGAGATTGAAAAAGCTTTTGATTGCCAAAGAGGACAGATAGATCAAATACCGCCTATCTACTCTGCATTAAAAGTAAATGGAAAAAGAATGTGTGATTTAGTTAGAAGTGGTAGAGCTGATGAAATAGTTGTAAAATCTAGACCTGTTAATATAAAACAACTTAAAGTATTAAGTATAAATGGTAATAAGATAATATTTTATGTAGTATGTTCTAAAGGAACTTATGTAAGAAGTATTTGTTATGATGTAGGACAGAGTTTGGGGTGTGGTGGCCATATGTCATTCTTACTTAGAACATCATCAGGTAAATTTAATCTTCAAAATGGTATAACATTAGAAGAATTAGAAAAATTTAAAGAAAATAATACTTTAGATAAATATTTATATGATATTGATTATGTATTATCTGATTTTAATCATGTAGTAATACATCCAAATGCTTATACATACTACACTAATGGTGGGGTAATAGATGATAAAAGATTTACAGAAAGAAGTTTTGGTAAAGATGATAAAATTGTAAGAGTTTATTGTGAGAATAAGTTTTTAGGTACAGGTAAGCTAAGTAAAAGAGATGGTACTATAAATTTAAAGCTTGATAAAATATTTATAGTATAGAAAATGTAACTTTGGCGGGAAAATCATTATGATTACTATAAAAACTATAAAAGAAATAGAAAATATTAAAAAAAGTATTGTCACAATAGGTAATTTTGATGGTTTACATAAAGGACATCAAGTACTAATAAAAAAGGCAGTAGAATCTTCTAAAAAAAGAAATGCAAAAAGTGTAGTATTTACATTTGAAAATCATCCAGCAAATTATTTTGCTAAAACTCCTATAAAAAACATTATTACAAATGAAGAAAAAATACAAAGACTAAAAGATTTAGGTGTAGATTTTGTAGTATGTATACCATTTGATGAACATATAACTAAAATTTCAGCTATTGATTTTGTAAAAACTATTTTATTAGATAGGTTAGGAGCAGTAAAAATAATAGTCGGACACGATTTTACATTTGCTAAAAATAAAGAAGGAGATACTAATTTACTAAAAAAATTATCAGTTAAATATGGCTTTGACATAGAAGTAATTATGCCTATAAAAATAAATGATATAAGGGTAAGTAGTACTTATATTAGAAATTTAGTAGCTCAAGGAAGTGTATGTAGTGTGAAAGAGTATTTAGGGTATAACTGCGAAATAAAAGGTAATGTAATTAAATGTAAACAGCTTGGAAGGACAATTGGTTTTCCAACTGCTAACATGGAAGTTGATGAAGATATACTTATTCCTAAAAATGGTATATATGCAACAAAAGTATATATTGATGAAAAAGTATATTATGGAGCAACTAATATTGGATACAATCCTACGGTTAATGGGGATAAACTATCTATAGAAACTAATATATTAAATTTCGATGAAGATATATATGGAAAAATAATAAATATAGAGTTTTTAGAAAGAATAAGAGATGAAAAGAAATTTACATCTTTAGATGAACTAAAAAAACAACTTAAGAAAGATACAGACTATATTTTTAAAAAGTATATTTGCAAAAATAAATAATCTATGTTAATATAGACAAGTAAATTAACCTTTACTCGGCACTAAATTACTCCAATTTATGCTTAGTAACAGGGGATTATAAAAAATAATGGAGGTACAACACTATGAATAAGAATGAAATAATCAAAGAGTTTGGAAGAAAAGAAGGAGATACAGGTTCTCCAGAAGTACAAGTAGCTTTATTAACAGCTAGAATAAATGAATTAAACGGTCACTTAAAGACTCACAAAAAAGACCACCATTCTAGAAGAGGATTATTAAAGATGGTTGGTAGAAGAAGAAACTTATTAGCTTACTTAAAAGAAACTGACTTAGATGGATACAGAGCATTAATAGCTAAATTAGGATTAAGAAAATAATAATTTACTTTATATAAAAAAGAAGGCGTATGCCTTCTTTTTTTTAATTTACGAAGATAACAAAAATATCTTTAAATATAATGAATATGATTATATTTATTAAAATTAGTGAATAATTTATATAGTTAGCTATTAAATATTAAAAGTATAAGAGGAAAACTAATAATGAATATAGAAATTTTTATTGTATGAGGGGGTTAATAAAATGAAAATAAAATTAATATGTGATAGTTTATGTGATGTACCACAAGAGGTACTTAAAAATAATAATATAGATGTAGTACCATTAACAATAATAGTAGAAAATAAAGAATATAAAGATTCTATAGATATTACTAATCAAGATTTTTATAAAATGATGAAATAAATAAAAGTAATGCCTAAAACATCTCAAGCAACTTATATGCAGTTTAAAGATATTTTTAGTAAATATGTAGGTGAGTATGAAATAGTTTGTATAACAGGTTCTTCTAAATCATCGGGTACATATCAGAGTGCGATGATAGCTAAAAATGATACTGAGGGTAATATACATATATTTGATACATTAAACTTATCCCTTGGAAGTGGTCAATATGTAATTAAAGCTGCAGAGCTAAAAGAACAAGGATTAAGTGGTAGTGAAATAATTTCTGAATTAGAAAATTTAAGAAGTAGTGTAACATTATTTTTTGTTCCAGACAGCCTTGAATATCTAAAAAGGAGTGGAAGAGTATCAGTTACAAGTGCTGCTATTGGAAATATGTTAAACTTAAAACCATTATTCTCTGTTGAAGACGGAAATATATCTTTACTTACTAAGATAAGGGGTAAAAAGCATGTAGTTCATGAGATGTTGAAACTTTTAAAGCAAAAGTATGAAACTTTAGAAGATAAAAATATCATAATTGGGTGTGGAGATAATGAGAGAGATTTAGAAACTCTTAAAAAAGAGGTTGAAAATATAAAGGCTAAAAAAATATTTATAGCACAAGGTGGAGCTTGTATTTGTTCTCATACGGGTCCGGATATATTAGCGATAAGTTGTTCAAACTAGGAATGACTAAATTCTTAAGAAACAGTAAATAATAAATCAAACTGTAATGTTTTATAATTAGTTTAGTAGACAAAAAACGAGCAATACAATTTAGTATATGAGTTTTGTGTTGTTAATTTATAGTATTTTTGATAATATAGTACATAGGATACTAAACGCGGTTTAATAAATGAGGAGGTACAAGCATTAATGTTTGAACATAAAATTTTCAAAATGGATTTTGCAGGAAGAGAACTTTCTGTTGAAATAGGGAAAATATCACAGTTAGCTAGTGGTAGTGCGATATTAAAATATGGCGAAACTATGGTTATGGTTAATACATCAAAATCAGCAAAACCAAGAGATGGAATAGATTTCTTCCCTTTAAGTGTTGATTATGAAGAAAAATTATATTCAGTTGGTAAAATACCAGGTGGATTCTTAAAAAGAGAAGGAAAGCCTACAGAAAAGGCAGTTCTTACTTCAAGACTTATAGATAGACCAATAAGACCATTATTCCCAAAAGGATTTAGAAATGATGTACAAGTTGTAGCTACAGTTTTATCAGTAGATCCAGATTGTACACCTGATATAGTTGCTATGGTAGGTTCATCAATAGCACTTTCTATATCTGAAATTCCATTTAATGGACCTACAGGTTCAGTTTTAGTAGGTTTAGTTGATGGTGCATTTGTTGTTAACCCAACAGCAGAAGAAAGAGAAAAAAGTACTCTACACTTAGTAGTATCAGGAACTAAAGATGCTATAATGATGGTTGAAGCTGGAGCAGAAGAAGTACCAGATACATTAATGCTTGAAGCTATATTATTTGCACATGAAGAAATTAAAAAGGTTGTTGCATTTATAGAAACAATAGTATCAGAAGTTGGAAAAGAGAAGATAGAAGTATCGCTTTTCAAAATAGATGAAGATGTTGAAAAAGCAGTTCGTGAATTTGCTACAGCTAGTATGAAAGAAGCTGTTAAAACTATAGAGAAGCTTGAAAGAATGGAAAAAATGGATGCTGTTAAAGTAGCTACATTTGAGAAATTCGAAGATATATTAGAAGAATATGGAACGGATGTAGAAGAAACGCTACAAGCTATAATAAAGGAAGAAGTTAGAAAGCTTATAGTACATGAAAATATAAGACCAGATAACAGAAAGCCAGATGAAATAAGATCGATATGGTGTGATAATGGATTTATACCTAGAGCTCATGGATCAGGATTATTTACAAGGGGTCAAACCCAAGTTATGTCAATAACTACATTAGGGTCAATAAGTGACGCTCAAATATTAGATGGACTTGATGAAGAAGAAAGTAAGAGATATATGCATCATTACAATTTCCCGGCATACAGCGTTGGTGAAGCTAGACCATCAAGAGGTCCAGGAAGAAGAGAAATAGGTCATGGAGCTTTAGCAGAGCGTGCTTTAGTACCAGTATTGCCTTCAAAAGAAGACTTCCCATATGCAATAAGAGTTGTATCTGAAGTATTAAGTTCAAATGGATCAACTTCTCAAGGGAGTGTATGTGGCTCAACACTATCATTATTAGATGCAGGTGTACCTTTAAAAGATATGGTTGCAGGTATAGCAATGGGTCTT